>NZ_BSVC01000006.1:0-300000 GCF_030269905.1 Pelosinus sp. IPA-1
AGGTGTGTAAGTCCAGCAATGGATTCAGCTGACTGGTACTAATAGGACGAGGGCTTGACTTAAGCAGCGCACCAAAAGCTTGTGAGCAATAGCGAACAAAGTCTTTTGAGTAAGTCGCTTACTTCCGTGTGAAGCGTGAGCGGAACTAGGAAGTATCAAATATGTATCTTTACTTTTCAAGTAGCGGATACGTACCTAACATGAATAGTCTTTCTTCTGTGAAGTTTTGAGGGAGCATACTCTACGAGATGTTTACCTCTTTAAAATCCGGTGACGATAGCTAAGGGGTTCCACCTGTTCCCATACCGAACACAGTAGTTAAGCCCTTATACGCCGAAAGTACTTGGTTGGAAACGGCCTGGGAGGATAGGTAGTTGCCGGTTAAATAAGCCATCTGTTAATACAGATGGCTTATTTAGTTTATTAATAATCAATTACATAATTGGATTTTCGGAAGAATTATGTTGTCAAAAAAACGTAAAAGTATTTGTCAATTTAATCTAGGGGGAGAAATATTATAGAAACTTTAAAAATAAACTATCATAAGATCTTTGATTATCGTTGGACAATAGTTATGGTCATGTTGTTTGGCTCAATCATAAATTATTTGGACCGGGTGAATTTAAGTATTGCTAATACAACAATTGGAAAAGAGTTTGGTCTCGATCCAGTACAAATGGGATTGCTATTATCTGCTTTTATGTGGCCTTATGCATTAGCAAATCTGCCAGCTGGTTGGATTGTTGATAAATATGGTGCAAAAAGGATATTTATGTGGGGGATTATTGTTTGGTCTCTGGCTACCATCGCTGGAGGATTTGTCCAAGGATTTATGTCAATGTATATTACAAGAATGATACTAGGAATTGCCGAGGCTCCATTTTTTATCATTGGGGGCCAAGTCACACAACAGTATTTTTCTCACGAAGAAAGAGGAATGGCTTCTTCTGTTATTAATTTAGGCCCGAAGATTGCCAATGGGTTTGCACCTCCCTTATTAACTTTTCTTTTAATTTGGATGGGTTGGAGAGGTATGTTTATTACTTTAGGTGTCACTGGATTTGCCATTTCATTTTTATGGATGAAATATTATAGAGAAGAGTATAAGGTAGAGCAGGTTGCTCAAGTAAAAAAAGGGAAAGTTAATTTTTGGGCATTATTTAATCATCCAACATCATGGTGGTTTAATATAGGTAATATTGGAAGCTCTTATGTATTTTGGTTATACTTTACATGGTTGCCGACTTATTTAACAACTCAACGAGGTATGAGCTTAACACAAGCCGGCTGGGCAGCAGCCATTCCCTTTATCGCAGGTGTTATTGCAGTACCAATTGGTGGCTGGATGTCCGATTATTTAATAAAAAGAGGTATGAATGTAATTCGTGCACGATTGGTTCCAACAGTGGGAGGTTGCATATTAGCGGCAGTGGCAGTAATACCAGTAAATTATATCGAGGATACCACATGGGCAATGGTTTTAATAACAATTAGCTTATTTGCCGGCGCGTTACGGGTAGGTGTCTTGTGGGCGTTAGTGGGTGATTTAACCCCTCCTGAAGCCGTGGGAACTTTTGGTGGCATTCAAAATTTCGCTAGCTTTATTGGTGCAACATTAGCCCCAATTGGTACAGGATATATATTAAAGGCGACTAATTCTTTTGATAGTGTCTTTGTTGTTAGTGGGGTACTTTGTTTTATTGGCGCAATCAGCTATGCTCTAATAAGTAGAAAAATTACTAGTGAGGATTTATTGCCAAACTAAATTTCTTTAAATACAATTAGGTTTTCTCTAAAATAAATTCCCCCAAGATACTAAGAAATAGTACCTTGGGGGAGTTTGTTTCTAACAACAAGCTTTTATTTTTTACCAATGGCCATGATGAAAAAATCAGTGTGGTATTCTGTATTGAAATTCTTTTCAAAAAGTTGTACTGCTTTCAGCTGTTCTTCCGTTAAATTTGCAAAATCTATATGGTTGTGACCCATAGTAACAATCTCCTTTTTAGATAGTATTTTATGTTGTTACTATGTTTTCCGAATTATATGATTGCTATTCCTATAAGAGAAAAGAAAGAAATTAGCTATATGGAGGTACGGAAAATACTAGGAAGGAACACTAAAAAAAGCTGAGACGATAGTCTCAGCTTTTTAAGAATTATAGTTTATTGCTACAATTTAATACGTTTTTCATTTTATGTTTAACCATATTTTTGATGGCTTCACGAGCAGGTTTTAAGTATTGACGAGGATCAAAATCGCCAGGATGATTAATAAAATACTCACGAATAGAGGCTGTCATTGCCAATCTCAAATCCGTATCAATATTAATTTTACATACACCAAATTTACCAGCGCGTAATAGCATATCTTCAGGCACACCTTGAGCACCAGGAATGTGCCCGCCAAATTGATTACATTTTTCTACAAACTCAGGTAGCACAGTAGATGCACCGTGTAATACTAGTGGATATCCAGGTAGTAAGTTAGAAATCTTTTCTAATCGTGCATAGTCAAGGCTGGGTTCGCCTTTGAACTTATAAGCACCATGGCTAGTGCCAATCGCAATAGCCAGTGAGTCACAGCCAGTTCGTTGAACGAACTCTGCTGCTTGGTCTGGATCGGTATATGTAGCATCTTTAGCAGCAACCTTAACGGCATCTTCCACACCGGCAAGTTTTCCGAGTTCTGCTTCGACAACAACACCATGAGCATGAGCATATTCTACTACCTTTTTGGTTAAGGCAATGTTTTCTTCAAAACTATGCTTTGAACCGTCTATCATGACAGAAGTAAAACCTCCATCAATACAAGACTTACATATTTCAAAGTCATCACCATGGTCAAGGTGCAAGGCAATTGGCAAGCCAGTGTCTTCCACTGCTGCTTCTACTAACTTTGTAAGATATATATGCTTAGCATACTTACGTGCCCCTGCGGATACTTGTAAGATAAGTGGAGACTGTTCTTCTTTGGCAGCATCAACAATACCTTGAATGATTTCCATGTTATTAACATTGAACGCTCCAACGGCATACTGACCTTCATAAGCTTTTTTAAACATTTCTTTTGTTGTAACTAATGACAAGATAGCCCCTCCTAAATAGTTTAATTGTTATGTTATTAATGATACCATATTTTAGCAGACTTGTGTATAAGAAAACAGGGTAAAAAATCATAAAAAAATTGTTTTTTATATTTTTTTTAGAATATTCTATATTTTATTCGCTGAAAGGATATTAATTACTTTTATAATATCAGTTGGTAAAGGACTAGAAACCTCAATAGTTTTCCCTGAGTTAGGATGGGTAAACGATAAACTCGAAGCATGGAGGGCTTGGCGGCTAATTAAATCTCTAGAACCTCCGTAAAGATCATCTCCTAAGATTGGGTGACCGATATGCGATAAATGTACTCTGATCTGATGAGTACGCCCAGTTAAAAGTGTCAATTCAATCAAGCTGGCATTCTTTAAATCTTTAAGCACTTTATAGCAGGTAGTAGCTTGTTGTCCCTCGTTAGAAACTATACGTTGAATGATACTATTAGGGTGTCTTGCAATTGGTGCATCTATTGTGCCTATTGCAGGTTGTAACGCACCTGTTATTAGTGCTACATATTGTCTGTTAATGTTTTTCACTCCGTTAACAGAAAGTAGATGCTGAATATGAGGTAATTTTGCAATTACTAGCAGACCTGAAGTATTACGATCTAAGCGGTGGACCGGATGAAATTTAAAAGGTAGATTTTTTTGTTGAAAGTAATACATAACCGCATTTCCAACGGTTTCTAAACGTTCAGAGGTAGTTGGGTGGACTAACATACCTGGTGGCTTGTCTATAATGAGTAAGGTATCATCTTCATAAACTATTTGAAGCGGTATTTTCGTTGGTATGATATCACACGGCTGAACCCAATTTATAGTAATGGTATCACCGGGTGCAATAGAATTAGTTATAGAAATTTTCTTCCCATTTACAAGTATGGCACCTGAAAATTTAATCTTCCGCCAGACGGTAAGAGAAAGGCCAACATGGGATCGCAAAAAGTCTTTAATTGGCATAGGATTGACTGTTTTTGGTACTACGAGATCTAACATAGGTACTCCTTTTAGGTATAAAATAATACCTAATCTAGTATTTACATTAACATAAAGTTTTATCTATTCGATTTCGCCATGTGTGGTATTAATTCCTTTTAATAATAAAAACACAAAGACAGTATGCTGCTAGCATACCAAGGAACACAAATAAATGATCTGATTTATTTGTGTTCTTTGTGTCTTTGTGTTTTTTAGAAGGGTAGCAATTTTAAAATATTACATTAGTTTTTGACTGATTGTAATTAGGTGGGCAATGTGCTCTCGCTCCATTGTTAATGATTCTTGAAAATAATCACTCATAGGACTTCCACGTAAACCAAAGATATGTTCCATTCGATGGTGCCGCCGTAACAAAGCTAACAAAAGATAGATTAAAAATACGCGATGCAAACCGATCTGCCGTTCACCTAAATTGTCTTGTGCTTCACCTATCAGCATAGTATATTTTTTCATTGATGCACTCATATCCTCGTCATGCATGGAGATGAGATGAATAACATCCAGGTAAGCATCCCAGTGATTTATTGATATATCATCAAGACTATCCCGTGTAGTGTCGCTAGCATGCTCGGCTGCTTCCAAGGTAGTGTACATTAGATCTAGTTGTTCAATGGCTTCATTATGGAGCATTCGTATATGCTCTAAATCCATCGACATAGGCTTTCTTGTCTGGGTTCTTTTCAAAAGAGTAACCTCCTTATAAGAACGAATTTTCAACATTGTATGCTATGAATGAGGAAACGGTGAAGGTTTTACTACTTTTTCATATTAGCAATGTGATTTTGGACCAATGAAACGGATCATGTTAATAGGTACCATCATGGAAAGTGGTCTCTTACGCATACAAACGTTTACAATAATGAAGTCACAACCTACATAGCAAAGCGTACCGCAAAAAGATTCCTGGCGACATATGCGGGCATCTACAGAGAAGATAACATCATCACCTAGCATGCACATGAGTCGATCTTGGAAGGAATTATCAAGACTTGGGTATGCTTTAGGAGCCATACATTCCTGGGGCATCATTTTTTTGTCCATGTAGTCACAGCATGGTTCCATTTCTTCGTGATACCAATGTGGATATTTGCCATCCATATTTGATAGCCTCCTTTATTGATAGATTCTATAGTATCTGATACATCATATGAAGAACAGAAACATAATGATACTGTCAGTAAACTTTTTTTAAAAAGATTAATATAGTTTTTTAAAAAGTATGCAGGAAAAAGCTATTTAGTTACGAATTTATAATCGTTAAGTGTTTATTATGAGGTGATTATCATGGAAATAATGAAAAACAGCAATATTATTATATATGGTTTTTTTGTATGGTTATTTATTGCTCCTCGTAGAAATAGTTCACGATATGGTGAATTCTTTTTAGCCTATATGGCAGCTCTACTCTTCTGTTTAGTTGGTAGTTCAGAGATGATTATGGTGAAGCCGGTAGCATTTTTCTTTACTATCGGTGGAGTCTTTGCATTTTTTTACGTGGTGGTGCGCAAAACTATTTATATAGCAATTAAGAAATAAATAAGATATGGGGGTCATTAAATGGCTAAAGATTGTTCTTTTGATGTGGTTTCAGAGGTTGATATGCAGGAAGTTGATAATGCAGTAAATCAAACAACAAAAGAGATTCAGCAAAGGTTTGATTTCCGTGGTAGTAAAGCAGCAGTTACTTTAGATGGCATAGAGATTAAGGTAGTTGCTGATGATGACTATAAGCTAAAAAATGTGGTAGATATTTTACAAGCAAAAGTGATTAAACGAGGAATTTCGTTAAAAAATTTAGATTATGGAAAAGTTGAGTCTGGTTTTAGTGGTACAGCACGCCAGATTATTAAAATAAAAAAGGGCATTGATAAAGATAATGCTAAAGATGTAATTTCTTCCATTAAAAATAGCAAATTAAAAGTGCAAGCACAGCTTATGGACGATCAAGTACGGGTATCAGGTAAAAACAAAGATGATTTACAAAATGCCATCGCTCATTTAAAACAAGGTGATTTTAAAATTGATTTACAGTTTGTAAACTTTCGTTCATAAAAAGAAAAAACTTCCGCAAAAACGGAAGTTTTTTCTTTATGAATTTTATTTAGATTTTATCATTTGTTAATCCTAACAAATCTAGAACTTTAAGGCTTAGGCTAAGTAAGATAGAAACGATAGTGGCTAAGGCCATGCCTTTCATGGTTACCGTACCGATAGTAATACTAGCGCCACTGATACCAAGAATTAGTACAACGGAAGTCAGGATAAGATTACGAGCACGACTATAATCTACTTTAGATTCTACTAAGATTCGTATGCCGGATGCGGCAATAACACCAAATAACAATAGGGAAACGCCGCCCATGACAGGTACGGGAATACTTTGGATGGCGGCTGCTAATTTACCTATGAAAGAAAGGATGATGGCTAATATAGCGGCACCGCCGATTACTTGTACGCTATACACTTTAGTAATTGCCATTACACCAATATTTTCACCATAGGTAGTGTTTGGAGTGGATCCGAAGAATCCCGAAATTATAGTGGAAAGGCCATTTCCGAGTAAAGAACGGTGTAGCCCGGGAGTCTTCGTCAAATCACGACCGACAATATTTCCCGTTACGACGAGATGACCAATGTGTTCGGCGATTACGACGAGGGAAGCGGGTAAAATAATAGCAATCGCACTAAAATTAAACTCAGGGGTATAAAAAGTAGGAACGGCAAACCATGGAGCGGATGCTACGTTGCTTAAATCTACTAATCCAAGTAAAAATGCTACTAAATAGCCACTGAGAACACCAATCAGAATGGGTATAATCGCCAAAAATCCGCGAAACATAACAGAACCTAATATTGTAATTGCTAGTGTAAAGAGGGAAACAATAATAGTATTCATATCTAAGGTCTTGGCAGTCAGACCTGCCATATCAGCAGCAACTGGGGCTAATTCTAGACCAATTACAGCTACAATGGCACCCATAGCTGCTGGGGGGAAGACAGTATCTATCCACTTTGTACCGATTGCACCGATTAAAAGAGATACTAGGGAGAAGACAACTCCTGCTACGATAAAACCTCCTAGTGCAGCATTATAGCCATATTGAGGTAAAACGATAAAAACAGGCGAAAGAAATGCGAAGCTAGACCCTAAATAAGCAGGAATTTTGCCCTTACAGATAAAAAGATATAAAAGAGTACCAATGCCATTAAATAATAAGATTGTCGCGGGGTTAACTTTAAACAATATTGGAACAAGTACTGTAGCCCCGAACATGGCAAATAAGTGTTGTAGGCTGAGAGGAAATAATTGTAAAATTGGTAATTTGTCTTCAACTTGAATGATACGTGTATTCATAGATTGCCTCCTTAATTACTACCTTGGCACACAATAAAAAAACTCTTACCAGAGTAAGAGTTTAAAGGTCATAATAGATAAAGCTGTTTTGCAGCTACATCATTGTGTACCTTATTAGCCTCTCTGGACTAACTTAAAGGTTATTTTATTAAAATGTAACATAAATTATACTATTTGTCCATTATTTTTATAAAAAACTGGGCAGATAACAAGTATTAGTTTAAAATGGATGGTAGGTTAAAGAATCAATTAAAGATATTCGTAGAAAACTTCGATATAGTGGATGTAATTGAAAGGTGGAAATAAATAGAGATGGCTAATAAAAAAGATTATCAGGCAGAGAGGAAAATGCCTGGTGGGAGACAGGATAAGGCCAAAGTCTATGTTGATGAGTTATACTTTCGTCATGTAGATCAGATGGAACGTTGGCGACAAGAATATGAACGTTGCCAAGCAGTGGAAAGTACATTGGCTCTAGTCAGCACATTGCGTTATGAAGAAGTAGATTATGCATCGCAGCTACTGCGGGTGCCTTGGAAAGAGAGGACTGTGCCAGATTTTTCTCATTTGCTAGAAAAGGCGCGAATCGAAGAAGAGGGTAAATATTTTGCACCTATTATAATACGTAGTTCTTTATTGCTGATTTTATTGCTGATACTTATTTTTAGCAGTAATGCTGTAGTACTATGGGTATCTGGTACCGGTGTAGTTACGTTGCTTGTATTACTAGGTATTTTAATACAGAAACGTCATAGTATGATTGAAAAAGTCATCAAGCAAAAACAAATTGAAATTGATACTAAGGTAGAATATGAACAAAACTTAATCAAAGAAGAAAAAGAGAAGCATGAAAATGCTGAAGAGGAGCGTATTCAAGGGATTGAGCGTTTGTTAGCAGGGGAGATAGCAGCCATTTATGCAAAAGTTGATCAAGCATTGACAACTCGTCCCTTTCCCTTTCATGTAAGTGCGGATATTTCTTTATACTTAAATATACCCTCTGTAAAGATCTGGTTGCCACCAAAATCGATCATACCTACTCAAGTGTGTGCTTTGCAAACATCAGGTCGACCTAGCTTTGAAGAAAAAGAAATACGAACAATTAATAAACAGTATTTTGAATTGTGTGCATCTATTTCTATGAGAGTGATGTCGGTCATTTATGCCCATATCCCTGCCTTTCGAACTGGATATGTATATGGGATGTCAAAAGAGGGAAAGAATATAGAATGTTTATTTACTAGTAAGTTGGATCGGTCAACAGTAGAAGCTGCCTGTAATTCTTCTAATGGTCTAGCAGCGATGCAAATATGTAAAGCAAAGTTTAACTGTGATACAACTCTCGCATTACTACCGATAGAAGTTACGCCCCCAGAAGAATGGGGCGATGTAGAACCTCAATTAGTACATAACCTACATGTGAACTTATTTCAAGTAGAGAATTAAATATTTATTCTATTAGAATTATTTGAAAAGAATTAAAATTAAAAAGGGATTTTTGCTTTATTAGCAAATATAAATAAAGAGGTAATAATTTACTAAATATATAAGGAGGGTTTTTAATTATGAAAATTTCTGATGTAATTCAAAGTGCTGATTGGAAGACTGAAAAACATTCCCCGGTAATTGAGGCTCCTGCAAAAGTGAAAGTGGGAGAAAGCTTTGCAATCGATTTGTCTGTGGGTAAAGAAATTGCTCATCCTAACACCACAGAACATCACATTCGTTGGATTAAGCTATATTTTAAACCTGATAATAGTAAATTCGTATATGAGGTTTCTACGTTTGAGTTTAATGCACATGGTGAGTCTGTAGAAGGTGCAAATAAAGGACCTGTCTATACAGAACCTGCTGCGAAGGCAACTCTAAAGATTAACAGTTCAGGTACGCTAATCGCTACTTCTTACTGTAACATTCATGGGTTGTGGGAAAGCTCCCATGCAATTACTGTAGAAGGTTAAAAATCGGAAACTATTCTGGAGTATTCCAGAATGGTTTCTTTTTTTATCTAAAGATTAAATTAAACCAAAAATTTCAAGGTATGTAATTAACTCATAATAGGCAATCTATAAACAGAATCCATAAATAAATTTAAATGGAGGGTGTTGCGTAATGTCAAGAAGTAGAAAACCTGTAAACCCTGCGGCGCAAAAGGCTCTCGACCAATTAAAAGAAGAAACAGCAGCTGAAATTGGACTCAAGGATTATAAGAACACTTATAAAGGCGCATTGACTTCAGCAGACAATGGCCGTGTAGGTGGGCAAATGGTACGAAAAATGATTCAAGCCCAAGAAGAAAGCTTCCGGTAAATAAGAAATGATGCAAAAAATATAAGCAGGTTAAAAGCCTGCTTATATTTTTATATGTCTTTTTAAATTATTGCAGGATTTTTATGCACTCATAGTAAAATTAATAATATGATAATAAAGTAATAGAATCACAAGGAGTGGCGAATTTGAATACAGTAATGATAAAAAACCTTGGAAATCATGTAGGACAAGAAGTAACCATACAAGGGTGGTTATATAATCAACGTGGCTCAGGAAAAATCAAATTTTTGATTATGCGTGATGGTAGCGGTCTTTTACAATGTGTAATCGTTAAACAAGATATAGGAGAAGAAATTTTTGCACAGGTAAAAGGTCTAACGCAAGAAACTTCTATGAAAGTTACAGGAATCGTTAATGAAGAACCGCGGGCAACTGGTGGATTTGAAATGCAAGTAACAGGTTTTGAAGTTATAAATGTGGCTGAGGAGTATCCTATCACTCATAAAGAGCACGGCGTGGATTTTTTATTAGAACGCCGTCATTTATGGATTCGTACCCCACGTCAAATGGCAATTCTGCGAGTACGCTCAGAAATTGAACATGCTTTCAGAGAATTCTTTTATCAGAATGACTTTGTGTTAGCAGATGCACCAATTATTACACCGTCAGCATGCGAAGGCACTTCGACCTTATTTGGGCTAGATTATCATGGTGAAAAGGCATATTTATCACAAAGTGGACAATTGTACAGCGAAGCAAATGCGATGGCACTGGGGAAAATATACTGTTTTGGGCCAACCTTCCGTGCAGAAAAATCGAAAACTCGTCGTCATTTGATGGAGTTTTGGATGGTCGAGGCTGAAATGGCTTACTTTGATATGGATGATAATATAAAATTGCAAGAAGAAATGCTCTACTATGTAATTCAAAGAGTAATTACCAGATGTGCGAATGAACTAAAAATATTGGAGCGTGACGTAGATAAACTAAAGAACATAACATTACCTTTCCCACGCATTAGTTACACAGAGGCAGTAGAAATCTTGAAGGCAGCAGGAGAAGATTTTTCTTGGGGTGAAGATTTTGGAGCACCTCATGAGACTATCATTTCAAATCATTTTGGATCACCTGTTTTTGTACATCGTTATCCAACAGAGATTAAAGCTTTCTATATGAAACCAGATCCTGAAGATTCTACAGTTGTGCTTGGAGCCGATTTATTAGCTCCTGAAGGGTATGGTGAGATTATCGGTGGTGGGCAGCGTATAGATGATCTAGAGCTCCTAAAAGAGCGTATTGAGGAACATAACTTACCGTTAGAGGCGTTTGAATGGTATTTAGACTTAAGAAAGTATGGATCCGTACCACATTCAGGATTTGGCCTAGGTTTAGAGCGCACAGTTGCTTGGTTATGCGGTCTTGAGCACATTCGCGAAACGATACCTTTCCCTCGCCTATTACATAAAATGTATCCTTGAGGTTGCTAAATTCAATTTTAGAGTTTATTATCAGGATTCTATTTATAATAATTTTGTGTTTACAGTCTTCACCAGGCGGAGCCAAAAAAGAGGTTATTAATGACTAATTCATTTAGCATATTTACGAACAAACAGTTTCAAAACATTGCAATCTCTCACTTTAATACAACCCTTAGTATGTGTTTACTGGTTCCCATATTACCAGTTTTTTTGAAAAATAGCGGAATAAGCGAGACGCAAATTGGTATTATTATGGGGGCGACGGCAATGAGCGCTCTTATAATACGACCTTGGATAGGTTTCCAAGTTGATAGTAAAGGGAGTCGGCCAATCATACTATTTGGTCAAATCTTGCTGATTGTTTCGACCGTTGGTTATTGGTGGGCCACAAGCTTTTTAGCCTTTGTTGCGTTACGATTACTGTACGGCATTGGGCAGGCTTTTTACGGTACTGGGGCGGTTACATTTGCCAGTAGTATAGGAATAGGAGAAACTAATTCTAATTCGATTGCCATGTATACGTTAACCACCATGCTTGGTCTTGGCCTGAGTATGAGTATAGCTCAGGTAGCTTTTGAGCATTTTGGATTTAATGTATTGATTGGAATTAGTGTTGTCCTGATTGTCATCGCTTTTAGTGTGATGAAGTGGCGTTCTCATCCAATTAAGCTAGCAACGAAAAATGTTACGCGGATTCCGTTTATAGATGTACTCAAATCCAATATCGTGTTTGCGTCAACCCTTTGTCAGTTTGCAGCAAGTTTTTCTTTCAGTGCTATTCTTACCTTTATCCCACTTGCTGCTATAGATAAAGGCGTCAACTTTTATTCGCTATTTTTTATTGCCTTTGCTATTAGTGTGATCTTTTCACGTGTTTTTGTTCAACAAGTAAACCATATGCTAGGCTTAGTAAATGCGATTGTATATTCTAGTATTATAATGCTATTTAGCATATTGCTGTTACTTATTACCATTTCCCCTGTAATACTTATTATCTCTGGAATTTTTTTTGGACTAGGATTTGGTATTGTTTATCCCACACTAGTTTTACTTTTAGTAGAAAGAATCAATCAAACAAATCGAGGGACAGCTTTAGGTATTGTGATTGCATCCGGTGACATAGGTAATGCTCTTTCAGCGGCTATATTAGGTGGTGTAGCCGAACATCTAGGTTATTTCGTTTTATTTTCAATGACAGCATTGTTATTAGCATTTTGTACATATTACTTTCAGGTCATACTAGCTCGAAGTGATGAGTAGAAGGTTTGATAATAAAGAACTTTGTATACATTTTATATTTAGCAGGAAATTATCTTTATTATGACCAAATAATACAGGTAGACCTAAACTTATTAACAGGTAGTTTTTACTTACGTTAATAAACAATCTCGGAGGGGGAAAAGAAATGACTACTAGTATTGCCGCGTCTCATGCAAAAGGGAAATGTGCTACAGACAAAATTTTTGGAGCAAATGCTGCAGCTTCTAAGGCAGTTGCTCTTTATGGTAAAGACAAAGTTGTAAATGCTACCATTGGCGCGTTTATGGATGAACAGGAAGCGTTAGCTTGTATACCAACAGTGGGTAAAGTATTTAAAGAATTACCAATTAATCAAATAGTACCTTATGCTCCTATTGCTGGTTTACCAGATTATTTGGATGCTATGATAGATTTAATGTTTGCTGATAATAAACCTGATGCTTATATTGAGGCTGTAGCTACTGCTGGCGGGACAGGTGCAATTCATCATACAATTTGGAATTATTCGGAGAGTGGGGATACGGTTTTAACATCTGATTGGTATTGGGGACCTTATAAGATACTATGCCAGGATTCTTTACGAAAATTAGATACCTACACTTTATTTGATGAGCAGCACAATTTTAATATTAAAGCTTTTACGAATAAGGTAAAAGAATTACTAACTAAACAAGATAATCTGATTATTATCATTAATACGCCTGCTCACAATCCAACAGGATTTAGTCTAAGTGATAGTGATTGGGATAAGGTATTAGATCTCTTTAAAGAGTGTGCCAAAGATGCAAAGAAAAACATCATTCCCTTAATTGACATTGCTTATATTGATTATGCAGGTGAAAAAAACCAATGTCGCACTTTCTTGAAAAAACTAGGAGGCTTACCAGCTAACGTATTACCTATACTAGCATCTAGTATGTCAAAAGGTTTTACTATGTATGGACAACGTACAGGTGCCATGATTGGGATTTCTTCTAATAAAGATGTAATAACAGAATTTGCAAGTGTAAATCAGTTTACAAGTCGGGCGACTTGGTCGAATATCAACTATAGTGCTATGAAGTTAATGTCATTAATTTACCAAGATAAAACATTATTGTCACAGGTAGAAAATGAGCGCAGTCAATACTATGCTTTGATTCGTAAACGTGCTGATATTTTTATGCAGGAAGCTAAGGAAGCCAATTTACATATGCTTCCGTATATAGCAGGTTTCTTTATTACTGTTCCAACAGAAAATCCTGAAGCAGTTTGTGAAAAACTTCATGAAGACAATATATTTGCAGTACCTTTAGCGAAAGGTATCCGAATTGCAGTTTGTGCTGTGTCATCTACTAAGATTACAGGCATGGCGGCCAAAATAGCAAAAGCAATCGTATCTGTTTCAAAATAGTTGATAGAATACATTATTATCCATTCGTAGCTTGCAATGTAGTTGGTTATACTACAAGAAACAAGAAAAAAGGGGGAGATGAACTTGGGTCGTCAGCATGAAAATTGGATTGATGATACTGTTTTAGAGTTTCCTCGAACTATGTTTTGGATGATACATGTAATTGGAACTGTGATGATTTTTATTTTGGGTATGAGATTTGCTTTTAACAGAGCACCAGTTCCTATGGTGGCTTACCGCTTGTTACGTAGGCTAATGCATTAGGTGAAAAACAAAGAAGGGTGAAATAGTTCACCCTTCTTTGGTGTGTAAAATGTCTTTTGCATATTAGAAAGACATTTTATACATAAAGTCTAAATTGTTTGAAAAGTCCAACATAATGTTAACTATGCTATATGTGATTGTTTTATTTAGCTATTGATGATATAGTATTTTTGGGCTATTCAATAGCTGCATTTTGTATACTGAATTTTTCTAATTCTGAAAATGGGGGATAGGACATGTTTGGCTTAAAACCAAAAGAGGATGAATTTTTTAAATTATTTGTAGAAAGTAGTGTGGTATTACGAGAAGGGGCTTATGTACTGCAGAGTGTCATGAATGATTACACACAGTTAGATGTAAAAATGCAACAAATTTCTGATCTAGAGCATAAAGCTGACGATATTAATGATACAATCATTGATAAATTAAATCAGACCTTTATTACGCCACTTGACCGCGAGGATATTTATTCTTTAGCAACTATGTTAGATGATGTAGTGGATTTTCTACAAGGTACAATGCAACGCATGGTGCTCTATAAGGCTGGTAAGCCGCCGGAAGGTTCTGTTCAATTGATAAAAGTCTTAGTGGACTGTACAGAAGAAATGGTATCAGTATTTAATTTGCTAAAAAATATTAAAGGTAACCAAGAAAAAATACTGAGTCACACACATAAAATTGCCGATTTAGAGACGCAAGGGGATAATATTTACCGTCGCGAAGTAGCGTTATTATTTGAAACCTGTTCCGATCCAATTGAAGTTATCAAATGGAAGGAAATATTGGAACATATGGAGGACGCCCTTGACCACTGTGAAGATATTGCAGACTTATTGCGGGGCGTAGTTATGAAATATGCCTGATACACTAATTATTTTTGTTGTATTATTAGCTTTACTCTTTGATTATATCAATGGATTTCATGATACTGCCAACGCGATAGCAACTTCTGTTTCAACTCGAGCATTGACACCAAGAATTGCAGTATGGATGGCAGCAAGTTTAAACTTCCTTGGTGCTATGTATAGTACTGGTGTTGCAAAAACAATTGGTGGTGACTTAGTTAAGTCGGCTCAGATGGTGAATCAATATATTATTATCGCTGCTATTATTGGCGCTATTTTTTGGAATTTAATAACTTGGTGGAAAGGGATTCCTAGTAGTTCTTCTCATGCCTTAGTAGGTGGGGTCGTTGGTGCTGTTTTAGTATCTACAGGCTATGAGGCACTCAAAATCGATGGAATTCTAAAGATTGTTGCTGCTCTAATCTGTTCGCCTCTTATTGCAATGGCAACAGGTTTTGTTGTGATGACAATATTACTATGGATATTTGGTAGAAGAGCACCTTCACGCATTAATCCTAAATTTAAGAAGGCACAGATATTAACAGCCGCTATGATGGCTTTTTCCCATGGGTCTAATGATGCCCAAAAGGCTATGGGAATTATTACGCTAACTTTGGTTAGTACAGGTTATTTAACGACCTTAGAAGTTCCTATATGGGTTAAATTAGCTGCTGCTACTGCCATGGGGTTAGGTACAGCGGCTGGTGGCTGGCGTATTATTCGTACGATGGGAAGTAAAATATTTAAATTAGAGCCTATTAGTGGTTTCGCATCGGATTTGAATTCATCATTGATTATATTTGGCGCAACATTATTGCATTTACCCGTAAGTACTACTCATGTAGTTTCAGGATCGATTATGGGTGTAGGAACTTCCAAACGTATTAGTGCAGTTCGCTGGGGAGTAGCGCAGCAGATGCTGATGGCTTGGGTGTTAACCATTCCTTGTACGGCAGTGGTAAGTGCCTTAGCATATAAAGTGATATCCCTATTTATTTAAAAATATGTTACAAATAAATACATAACAAGAATAGGCAAATAAGCATTTCTGCTTGTTTGCCTATTTTAATGCAAAAAGTAGTAATAGGTATAACTATAAGTTGAATAGTTATTATAATCATTATTTCTTTATGAAATGCAAGTGATTGTGATAAAATGTATTATAAGCTGATAATAGTTAAATGAGATCAAGAAGATAGTAGCAATTCATGTATTATTATGATTGATAAGGTAGTTGCACTGCACTAGTTGTTAAATATAATATACGGGAGGTCGTTTGATGGAAAAAAAGAATATAGTCCTTTCTTTAAAAAATGGTGAACTACTTCAGTTTGATAAAGGAGTAACCTTATTAGAAATAAGTAAAGATGTGCAAAACCAGTTTGCTACACCGATTATTGCTGCAAAAGTTGATAACGAAATCAGAGATTTACAATTTAGTCTAATAAATGATTGTCATGTAGAATTTTTGGATTTACATACAGAAGTTGGGAGTAAAGTGTACCAGCGTAGCCTTACCTTTTTAATGATTACTGCTGTTAACGAACTATTTCCCAAAGGGGAGGTGACAGTAGAGCATTCTCTAAGTAAAGGATTATACTGTGAATTACATATTGGTGAAAAAGTTACAAGCGACCATCTTATAGCTATAGAAACACGTATGCGAAGGATTGTAGCAGAAGATAGACAATTTACTATGAAAAGTCTTCCGATTGCAGAAGCTGTTGAATTATTTAAGGCGAATGGTCAAATTGAAAAAGTGAAGCATTTAGAACAGTTAAAAAGAGAGAGAGTCAGGATTTACTATTGTGGTGAGGCATATGACTTTTTTTATGGAACTATGGCACCAAGTACGGGTTATTTGAAGATTTTTGAATTAAGACAACATGCTTCTGGTTTTATTTTACGCTTCCCTGAAAAAGAGGCACCTAATGCTTTACCTGAATTTATAGTTCAAAATAAACTATCAGAGATTTTTTTAGAAGCAGAACGTTGGGGTGCGATTTTGCAATGTGGCTATGTAGCCACTTTGAACGAATATGTCCAAAATGGTAAAATTAATGATATTATGAGAGTTGCGGAAGCATTACATGAAAAAAAGATAGCTCAAATTGCTGATTTTGTATCCCAGCACAAAGAGGTGCGAGTCGTCTTAATAGCTGGACCATCTTCATCAGGCAAGACTACCTTTGCCCAACGCTTAACGGTTCAGTTAAAGGTCAATGCTATGCGTCCAGTAGCTTTATCTTTAGATGATTACTTTGTTGACCGGGATAAGACTCCAAAAGATGAGAATGGAGCCTACGATTTTGAGTCGATTGAGGCCATTGATTTAGAATTGTTTAATGAACATTTATCCAAAATTTTGGCTGGCGAGGTTGTTAGTATACCTTCTTTTAATTTCTTAACTGGTCAAAGAGAATACCGTGGGAACACTATCCAAATTGATAAAAATCAACCTCTTATCATTGAGGGAATTCATGGGTTAAATGAAAGACTAACAACCGCTGTACCTCGGGAACACAAGGTGAAAATTTATATAAGTGCCTTAACCCAATTATCCATTGACAATCATAATCGTATTCCTACAACGGATACGCGTTTGATTCGTCGAATTGTAAGGGATAGTCAGTTTAGATCTCACGATGCTCTTACTACTTTAAATATGTGGCAGTCTGTGAGACGGGGAGAAGAAAGGAATATCTTTCCTTTTCAAGAGGATGCTGACATCATGTTTAATTCCGCTTTAATTTATGAGTTAAGTGTTTTGAAAAAATATGCAGAACCCTTATTACAGAAAATTACTAAGGAGTACGCAGCTTATTCTGAAGCTACTCGGTTATTGAGGTTTCTCTCTTATTTTGAGAGCATTGATGACAATGAAATTCCTTTTAATTCTATATTACGTGAATTTACAGGAATGTCCTGTTTCCATGAGCATAAATGAAAGTAGTATCTTGACTGCTTAAGCTATTAAAAAAAGCCCTAACCTTTTCAGGTTAGGGCTTTTTCGATAGTTAAATTAACGATTCTTTTCGAAGAACTTTAAAGCTACTTCAGGGAATAATGCATAAGATAAAACATCTTCAACAGATGCATTTGGATATCCCTTTTCAGCAAGCTGTTTTGTCAAAAGTTCCATTTGTGGTTTAATATCATCGGCAGGACGATAGTCAATAATAGGTTCACTGCCAATGATTTTTTCACGAACTTCTTCGGAAACAGGCATAGGAGTTTTACCATATTTACCACGTGCTAAATCTTTTACTTCACGAGGTACCATTTTATAGCGTTCACCCAACATTACATTGAAGGTTGCCATGGAACCAACGATCTGACTGGTAGGAGTAACCAATGGAGGATAGCCAAGCTCTGCACGAACTCGTGGCATTTCTTCCAAAAGTTCTTGGTATTTGTGTTCAATGCCTTGTTCTTTAAGCTGATTGAACAAGTTAGAAAGCATACCACCAGGGATTTGGAAGTCAAGAACATTAGCATCAACATCGAAAGATGTTTTAAGACCAAAGTCTTCACCCAAGCTTTTCTTAACCTTACCAAAATGAATAGCTACATCTTTCAATGCGCTACGTTTAAGACCAGTGTCATACTCAGTACCTTCTAACGCTGCAATCATAGATTCAGTACAAGGCTGTGAAGTTCCAAGTGCAAATGGAGATAATGCACAGTCAACAACATCTACGCCAGCTTCAATGGCTTTCAAATAAGTCATTGAACCCATACCACTAGTATAGTGAGTATGAAGTTGGATAGGCACGCCTATCTTAGAATCTGCTTTCATAGCTTTTACCAAGTCATAAGCGACATATGGTCTAAGTAGACCAGACATATCTTTAATGCAAATGGAATCAGCACCGCGTTCTACTAATTCGCGAGCTAATTTAATGTAGCTTTCTACAGTGTGGTATGGACTAATTGTATATACACATACACCTTGTACGTGAGCGCCAGATTCTTTGGCAGCTTTCATAGCTACTTCAAGATTGCGCACATCATTCAATGCATCAAATACACGGATAACGCCAATACCGTTCTCTACCATTTTCTTAACAAATGCAGTAACAACATCGTCAGCATAGTGGTTGTAACCTAGAATGTTTTGGCCTCTAAGTAACATAGAGATAGGAGTCTTTTTCAAGTGTGATTTTAAAATACGTAGACGTTCCCACGGATCTTCACCTAAGAAACGTAGGCAACTATCAAAAGTAGCGCCACCCCAAGCTTCCAAAGCAAAGTACCCCATGTTATCAAGTTGTTCCAATGCTGGTAGCATATCGGTGAGACGCATGCGAGTAGCAGCAAGTGATTGGTGACCATCGCGTAATACTGTTTCCATAATTTGTACAGGTTTTCTAGACATATGTATCCCCCTTTTTTTTTGTGTGTGATCTTAGTAAAAGTTCCAATTATAAAGAATATAATTGAGAGTTGATGTATTAGAATTTTACTATAGATCCACTTAGTTAAATATGTAACAAGTTCGGACAACTATAATTGTACCGTATTTCACATGCTTTTGCTAGTAATTTATTTTAAATTTATTATTAATTTTTTTAGTATATTGTATTCAAAAGAGAATATTCAGTAAAAAAGGGGGGTTTTATACTAATTTTCGTGCTAATAATTCTGCCATAGGACTTTTTCCGGCCAGAGAAGGTGCATCATTTTCATGGCCAAGACGCGCCAAAATAGCATATACTTGAGAATTCTCTACAGGTGTAGTAGCAATAGCATTTTCACCATATTTTTTTACCTGTTTTTGACCTTCTTCAGGAGGAATTAACCTACCTGGGCCACCGACACAACCGCCTTTACATGCCATACCTTCAATAAAATTAGCATTACGCTGTCCATTATTAAACTCTTCTAATAATTTCTGGCAATCTGGAATTCCATCTACTTTAAGAGAGATAAGCTTTTGTGATTTGTGGGGTACTAATTTTTCTAAAGTAGTGGCTACTGCTGCACTTACACCACCAGTATAGGCATAAACTCTTCCCCCCCAAGATGCCATTGCCTTTTCATTATCTTCTTGCGACCCAGGATTAATTTCGGTAGCTTCAAATATAGTCGCTAGTTCCTGAAACGTTAGTACATAATCAATCGCACCTTTTAAGTCAGGTAATAGGGCTTCTGACTTTTTTGCGACACAGGGGCCGATAAATACTACCTTTGCATCAGGTTCAAATTGTTTAATAACACGGGCGGAGGCCACCATAGGTGAAACTGATGGGGAAATATGCTCTTTTAAATTAGGAAATTTGTTTTCAATTAATTTAATCCAAACAGGGCAACAACAACTAGTAAACATAAAATCTTGGTCCGTCTTGACATGCTCATCAAATTCAAAGGCTTCCTTCATAGTAATTAAATCTGCATATAATGCAGTTTCTACAACATCGGTAAAGCCCAAAGATAAAAGTGCAGAACGTAACTTTCCAGGGGTAACATTTGGACCAAACTGTCCCACGAAGGCTGGGGCAATGGACGCATATACAGCACTATTACGTTGCTTTAATAATTTAATGAGAGGTATAAATTGAGATTTCTCTGCGAGGGCTCCAAAAGAGCAGGCATGAATGCAGTGACCTTCACCTAGGCATTTCTCCTGATTAATTGAGATTTTATCAAGCTCATCACGAGTGATAGCGCCTAATGGACACGCTTTTTCACAACTACGATTATCCTTCGGGCATGCTTTACACGCATCTGGATTGGCCACTACAATTGGTTCACTTCCCATACCCATAAGGGCTTCTTCATCATAGTCATTAAGAACAGAGTCATTGTTATGGGGATGTAGTCCCATTGCAATTCGAATCTGATTTGCAACGTGGCGACGTGTTGTTTTATCTTTAAACTCTTCTGTTACCATATTGCAAATTTCTTCTCGACGTTCAAATAGAGTTCCTTCCCATGCTGCTTTTGCGACGTGATAAAGGATACGTGGTTTAATATCTAGCATAAAAATACCTCCTAAATGATATCTTATCTATAATATAAACTATTTATGTGTTATTTCCTATTGCAGTTAAAGAAAAAATTTGATACTCTATTATTCTGTCAGAAAGCTTTAAAAATAAGGAGAATGTGTGTGATAGAAGGACAAAATAATCTTAAGAAAAATTTAGGGCTAATTGCAACAATTGCCCTAGTTATTGGTATGGTTATCGGATCAGGAATTTTTATGAAGCCTGGAAAGGTAATTTTAGCAGCTGGTGATTCTACAATGGCCCTTATTGCGTGGGTCTTAGGTGGCGTAATTACCTTGGCTGCTGGGTTAACCGTCTCTGAATTAGGTGCCCAAATTCCTAAAACAGGAGGGCTGTATACATATTTGAATGAAGTATACGGAAAAGTATGGTCCTATCTATATGGCTGGATGCAAACGATAATATACGGACCAGCCACAATCGGAGCCCTGGGATTGTATTTTGCTTCGTTAATGTTACCGTTCTTTGCGATTGAGGAAGGCGCAAGGTTACCTATTGGAATAGGTATTGTATTTTTTATGACAGGTTTAAATTGTTTAGGTACAAAATACGGCGGTTTTATTCAAACTGTAGCTACTATTGGGAAACTAATTCCCATTGCGCTTATTGTAGTATTTGGGCTATGGAAAGGAAATGGACAAATACTGGGTATGACCAGCGGAGTTAGCCCCTCAATTGGTATGGGAGCAGCAGTTTTGGCTACATTATGGGCGTATGATGGCTGGATTGGAGTAAGTTTCGTAGCAGGAGAAATGAAGGACCCAGGAAAACAATTACCAAAGGCTATTATTGTTGGATTGGGAATTGTTATAATAGCGTATATTACAATCAATATGGCCATTATGCACGTGTTACCAGCCGCAGAAATTGCTTCATTAGGGAAGTTAGCGGCGAGTACTACAGCAGGATTATTATTTGGTGAAATGGGTGGTAATTTAATTAGTATCGGTATTTTGGTATCTATTTTTGGTGCTTTGAACGGATACATCTTGACAAATGGTCGAGTTCCTTATGCGATGGCATTAGAAGGGCAGCTACCTGGTTCTGCTATATTCTCTAAAGTTCCTAATTCAGTTGGCACACCCGTAAATGCCATGTTACTAGAAGCTGTCTTGGCAACCATTTTGATGATATTTTGGGATCCTGATAGTTTGACGGATATTGCGATGTTTGCAATGTGGACTTTTTACGTAACTGCATTTGTTGCTGTTTTTATATTACGTAAACGTCACCCAAATACTGTTCGGTCTTATAGTGTGCCAGGTTATCCTTTCGTACCAATAATTGCAATAGTAGGTGCACTGTATATTATTTTTAACATGTTTATAGATAAGCCAATGGATGCTATGGTAGCCGTCGGTATTACCTTAATAGGTTTGCCTATATATTGGATAATAAAATAAAAAAATCAGTAGTAAGGCTTGTGCTTTACTGCTGATTTTTTTTAGTTATCTTTTATAAAGCCTTATGATTAACTGATAATAAGGTTGGCGATTACTCGATTGCGACCTTGGTTTTTTGCTTGATAAAGTGCTTTATCAGCTATTTCTATAATTTTTTCCATAGAAGGAAGGGTTGGTGTAATCGCAGGATCATAGGTAGCAATCCCCAAACTAGCTGTAATTTTTCCCGTGTTGGTGTCATGATTATCAGGAAATTCTTCACCCTCAATGATGTTACGTAGTTTTTCCCCAATAAACTTGGCCTCACTGCTATTACATTCTGGTAAAATAATGCTAAATTCTTCACCACCATAGCGAGCTGGTAAATCAATAGTGCGTACATTATTTTGGAGTATTTTTCCGATTTGGCTTAATAATTTATCACCAGTAACATGACCATAAGAATCATTGTAATCTTTAAATTTATCAAGATCCAGCATAATTAAGCTTAGTGGAAATTTTAGGGATGCAGCCCGTTTTAATTCAATCGTTAAAAACATATCAAAATTACGGCGGTTGGCTAAACCTGTTAAGCTATCAGAGAGAGCCATAGACTTAATATGATTATATAAATGGGCCTTTTCTAAACCAAGTGCAATCTGTTGTGACATTAAAAAGGCGAAAGAAATACGATTTAGACGTTCAGGAGCGACAAAATGTTGCCAACCAAGGAGTATCAATCCCATTAGATTTTTCTCCACAGCAATTGGCATGACCATCATATAGCGAGACGCATTTTGATCGTATAGCTCGGCAAAAGGAGCAAAGGCATTGGCGGTTGTAATACATGGTTTGAGGGTTAGAATTAAAGATGCTAAGGTGGGATATAAGTTTAAATCAAATGTTGGAAGTTTATAATTGAAATTTATCGAAGAAATCGTAGTAAAGGTTTCTTTGTTAGGACTAATTAGCAGCCCAATGGCTACATCCGAATTAAGTGCTTTCATAACATGGGAAGTACATTGTTCGATTATCGTATTTGTGTCAATTGTTGTTGATGTCGTATGGGTAATCTCCGAAAGAAATTTTTCTTCTTCAAGATGGAGTTTGGTTTTTTCAAAAAGCATTGCGCTGGCAATGGCTGTTCCTGCATAACGGCCAAGGGCTGTTAAAAATCTTATATCACTTTCATCAAAAGCACTAATTTCCGAAGAGTAAGCTTCAATAACGCCAATGACTTGGTTGTCGTGGATTAAAGGAGCACAAATTAAAGACTGAATGCTAGAAAAAATGAGTTGGGGCTTTTCTATATTAGGATGTTGTGATAAATCATTTATAGAAAGTGCGACGTTTTGCGCAATAACTTGCCCTCGCAAACAGTGATTTAAGGGGATAACAGTTGGAGGAGTATTAATCCCATAAGTGGCAACGACTTGAAGATGAGTTTGATTCGTGGATATTAAGCCAATTAAACTTTGTCTGGAATGCATTAAATCAGTGATCATATCAGCGATCGCGTCAAGAGTATCCTTTACATTTAGTTGTGAAGATATAATCGTTCCTATTTTAGATAATGTGTCTTCTAATAAATTACGTTGCTGTTCTGATTTTTTATATAATTGTGCATTGTTGACAGCGAGTTGCTCTAGTTGTTCTTTTAATTTGAGTAATTGTTCATAGGGATATTTGATTACAAAATTAAACACGGCTTGCAGGATAAAATAATAGGCAAAACATTTACATAGATGGGCTAAAAGATTTTCTTGAACTGGACCACCGGTAAGATAAAGCAGATTTACAAGAATGCTAAAAAACAAGCCTTTTTGAATGTAACTGCGGGTAAGATATTTTTTGTAATTGCGAAGTAAGATAATCATGGTAAGAAGGTGAATACTAAGGGTTACATATAGAGTAGCGATCACTAAGGGATGAGAATCATTTGTGATGTAAATAATGGAAGGTAATACGTCAAAATTAGTAAGATTATAATTGAAATTAGTAAGTAATCCAATAAATAAACCAATTAGTAGTAGCGTTGCAGTATAGAGCAACATAGTATCAGTAAATTTAGGCGTTTTTAGCGTAAGGCTCATGCCGTATAATAGGGCAGAAGCCCAGATTATTCCGGACATCATCCAATAAATAATCCAACCGTTTCCAGCGAGATTATTTGAAGAATAGGAAACGAGATGCAATAAATCGAGAATGCTGGTACATAATATAAAGAAGCTTACAATTTTACCTTTAATATAGTTATGGCTGTCAGCACTTTTCCGAATCCCATGCCAGGCAATAAATGAAATTATTCCTCCAACTACAATTGTGAAAATTTCTAATAGACTGTTTACTGTGACCAGCATTGTTGTCACCTCTTACGTAAAGTGATTTTAGTTTATCATATGCTAATGTATTAGAAATGTTTACACTCTGCTGCTAGGAAGGAAAGCATCGTATAATTTTACAATAGATGAGTGAGGTACTAAATGGATAAACTTTGTCCTATTTGTAATGGATTGCAAGGGCTGAGAAAGCAGTGCCCCAACTGCAGCAGACTGTTAGTAGATGGAGGAAAACTTCAAAACTATGTAGGTCCTTATAGCCCTTACATGGAAAGTCATATCGGGGAACAATGTGTACATTTATTGTATTGTACAGAATGTGGCTACGATGTTCGCGTCGCGTTTAATTTATTAATTGTATGAGCTAACTTTCGGACGTAAAAACCATTTTAGATGGATAAAAATATAGGAAGAGTAAGATACTAGTAAGGAACATAAATTCATAGATACCAATCCTTCATACACTAGCTGTTGAACAAAGGTAAAGTATAATAAAGGAGTGAAGCATGAATGACAAATCCTGTAGTAAAGTGTACTGTTGATCAGTGTACCCATTATATGCCAGGTGATCAATGTATGGCGGCTAAGATTAGTATTTATAATGAAGAAACAGGTACTTCAGACACATCAAAGGACACCCAATGTAAATCATTTCATCATCGTAAGACAATGGGCGACATGTTAGGAGCATTTCATAATGCGAATATTGGCGGTTCCCTATCAGCGGCTTTCATAGAAGGCACTCAAATAACCCCTGTAGTTGAATGTTTTGTTAACAACTGTAATCATTGGCACGACAATAATGTATGTACTGCTACAAACATAGATGTGTTTGGTGAGAATGCTGGCAAAACGGATGATACGGATTGTAAAACTTTTGAAAAGAAAAAGTAATCATAAGAAAAGACTTGGCTTGTGCCAGATCCTCGGACGCAGGCAGAAGCCTTAGTCGTTCTTACTTGGAATCAAGAAAGTGTTATACTTTCTGATTCCGTAAAAATACCGAAGGCTGCAATTAGCCTTCGGTATTTTTACGGAATCCATTAATGTTTATGATGGCAACCACAACCGGGATGATGAACATGTTGATCAGCCTGCTGTTTTTGTGCATCAAATTGAACTTTTACTTGATTTTTAATTGTATCAATGTAAAGACGTCGTAATTTAGCTTGCTCCACGACTTCCTCTTCTGTTAGTTGCCCTGCCTTTTTTTTTCTTCCTAACTCGTTAATTCTGGCAATAATTTCAGGTGTTATCATATTAATACAGACCTCGCTTTTTATTTATGTTATTATTTGTGTAAGATGTTCTAATGTTTTACAAAAAGTTTATAATTATATTCATCGTTTGTAAAGTAGTTACAAAAAAAAGTAAAGGATGGGGTATAGATATATGTATGATTTAATTATTATTGGTGGCGGACCAGCAGGACTAACGGCAGCTGTATATGCAGCACGTAAGAAGATGGATACCCTATTACTAACAAAAGAATTTGGCGGACAGCTTATGTGGACAAAAGAGATTGAAAATTATATGGGATATCAATTTATTAGCGGCCCTGAGCTGATGAGTAAATTTGAAGAGCAAGTAAAACGCTTTGCTGTATTAACAAAATACGAAGAAGTAAGTAGTCTAAAAGTGAGAGATGATGGCACCTTCTTAATTAAGACAGAGGAGGGCGAATACGAAGGTAAAACAGTAATTGCGGCAATGGGTAAACGTCCAAGAAGATTAGAAGTACCTGGGGAAATTGAGTTCACCGGTCGAGGTGTTAGTTATTGTGCTACTTGTGATGGCCCTTTGTTTGCCGATAAGGTAGTGGCTGTTGTAGGAGGCGGTAATTCTGCTGTCCAGGCCGCCTTAGAGCTTAGTGATATAGCTCCCACTGTATATTTAATAGTTCGGAATAATACTTATAATGCGGATCCGATACTTCTAGATAAAATGAAGGTTGCTAAGAATATAGTAGAGATGAAAGGTTATGTTTCAACGGGGATTTTTGGTGATGAATTAGTTGAAAAAATCACAATTAGCGAAATTGCCTCAGGAAAAACTCAAGATTTGGCCGTAGAAGGTGTCTTCGTAGAGGTCGGCTTAGAACCTAACTCTGAATTTTTACAAGACATAGTAGGAATGAACCAAGAAGGGGAATTGGTTGTCGATTGTCGTTCTAAAACAAATATTCCTGGCTTGTATGCAGCAGGAGATGTAACAAATGGACCTGATAAACAAATTGTAATTGCAGCTGGAGATGGCGCTAAGTCGGCTCTTATGGCTTATGATTATTTACTACATAGAAAATAGTTAACTGAAATAATAAAGTTAAAAAGAATAGTTAAAAAATTGTAGGTAGAGGAGAGATCCTCTACCTTTTTTTACTTATTTCATCTTTTATGTAATAATTATGATTTTATGTCAGATTTATGTCAGTTACAAAGGAATTTCAAAGGTGTATCTTAGAAGTGGTAAAGGTTACCAAATATGTTAATTGATATTGTTTTTATCATGCTTGAAATGGGGGACGTTTTTGTGAAAGCAGAATTTATGGCAAATGAGGGTATGATGATTAACTATGAGCATTCGGGGGAATTTGTGAATAGGATTATGTATAGTAGTAGTAGCAGTAGTAGTAGTAGTAGTAGTAGTAGTAGGCCAGCTGGTAATAGTCCAATTGCTAAGTGTGTGGAAGCAGCTTTATATGATTACCCTGTATGGAAAGTCAACTCGGAACAACTCCAACCTCAACATAAGGGAAATATTGTTGAATTAAAGAATATGGTAATGAGCCATAATGGAGGGTTGGGAGTGCGACGCAATGATTATATTTTGCATATTAATCTGATAGAAGCTACTATGACAGTCTTAAGTCCTCTACAACGAGCTTTTGTTCAACAACGGTATTTTAAAAAAACTCCCTTTAAGATTATAGCTGAAGAACTGGCAGTGACTGAACGTCATTTATATCGTATTCGTCAGGAAGTTATTCGTTTATTTGAGGTATCATTCGGTTGGCTTTGAGTGATATCGACTTGGTAGAAATCAAAAAAGATTATAATATTACCTATCTAAATTCAAGCAAATTTGTACGGATAAAGTAATGAGAGGAGGTAGGACGTAATAACAACTGTAGATAAAATTACGGATAAGATTATAGAAATCCTACGGGCTGATGCTGAACTTAAGCAAATAATAATGAATTGGCGAAAAACCAATGGTATGGTTCCAGTAGATGTGACAACCATTAGTGTTGGGTGTGAGGAAGAAAAATTTGAGTTGTATGACAGAACAAGGGACGAGGCAACAGCTATTTTTAAGATTTATGTTCAATGTAAGGATGAAGATGTTGAACGAGGGGAAAAGAATATCCAGATTTTAGCTCAAACAGTGAGATATATTCTTGTACAACGATATGAATTAAAAGGAATAGTTTCAAGCAGTTTTGTTCAAGGGATTCAATATGTAACTATGAATGAGATTGAAAATCTGCATGGAGCTATTATTGCATTTGAGGCGAAATATTATGCGCCACGACAGGTGCCAAGAGAAGTACTAACTGTGTATAAAATTAAAATTGATTTTTGATACGAGAGGGAGTTGATAGATATGCCGATGGAATTTATTGTACCTAGTGTACAAATAGATGAGAGTGATGTGGGAGCGCGTCCCACGCCACAAATGAGCCTTGCTGGTATTGGTATTGTAGGGACATTTGAGAAAGGACCGATTAACATACCTACTACAGTAGGTGATGTAAATCAGCTTATTGAAAAATTTGGTGGATATAAGGCAGGTCTGACAGGATACTTGAGTGCCTATGCAGCTTTACAGCAAGGCGCAAATGATTTTAAAATTGTGCGCATCGCTGGTACAGGCGCTAAAGCAGCCAGCGTTATTTTAAAAGATGATGGTGGTGAAGACAGTTTTATTGTATCAGCTTCGGACCCTGGTGTGTGGGGGAACGACATTAAATTAAATATAGAGGAAAATACTAGTACGTTTCGCTTAACTATTATATGTGGCGAGGCTAAAGAAACATTTAGTGCACTGACACTGGCTAATCTGAGTATCCAAAGTAAATTTGTTACAATTGCCAAGTTAGGTAATGGAAATAAGCTACCTAAAGCAGTAGCCAATGTATCTTTAATTGGAGGAAATGACGGAGTTGCGGTAATGGATGCTGATTACATAGGTACAATTGATTCTTCTACAGGTTTTCGGACAGGCTTAAAAGCATTGGAGCCTGTACAAGTGGGAATTGTTCTTTGTGCCCAACAGTATAGTCCGGCTATTCAGAGTGCATTACTTTCTTTCGTTGAAAATTGTGATATAGAGGAAGGTTTGCGAGTTGCTATTCTTAACACAACTCCTACCTTGAGCGTAGATGCTGTTGTATCACAGACTACATCGCTTGACAGTGATCGAGGGATATTAGTATATCCATGGGTAGAACCGGAAGATCTGCCGGGTAAATTTGTTGCACCTGATGGCTATTATGCAGGAAGACTCTCTTGGCTTGAACCTCATAAATCTCCGAGTAACAAGCAAATTCTTGGTATTATCTCTTGTGAAAATAACTATACCTATGCAGAGGTAAAAGCTCTTACTATGGCTAGAATTAGTCCAATCACATTAGTCAATGAAAGAGGTTTCAGAATTCGTAATGGTTTAACACTCGCATCAGATCCAGCCTGGTGCCAGACCAATATTCGCCGTCAACAGGACAAGATGGAGATGGAACTGTATCATGCTATGCAATGGGCAATATCTGAGCCTCATGATGAGAGACTCTGGCAGGATATTGCTACGCAAATTGATATGTACTTGCAAGTGCAGAAAAATCTTGGCTTGATTAGAGGTTACAAGCCGACCTTGTGTAATGCGCAGACGAATACGCCAGAAATGGTGACAAATCGCATTCTAACAGCTATTATTCGGTGGTTGCCGCTATATGCTGCAGATTTTATTATACTCAGGTTTAAACGTGAATCATCAGTTTAAAATATATGTGAGAGGTGAGAATTTTGGCAAATAATGATCCTATACAAGGTTTTGATGTATCTATATCAATTATGGGACCGAACGGACCGGAGCTTGTAGGTGAGTATAAAGAAGTTACGATTACGATTAAAAATGATACGGAGGATTATCTAGAAACGAATGAGCGAATTGCTCGGATTTTGGATGGTGTTATCAGTATCAGTGGTAAGCTAAAGCGTGGTTGGATGAATACTGATATTATCAGTCGTGTCTATGGTTACTCTGCACTTCGTCGTGGAGAAAAAATCGGGGAAAGTCCGCGTTTTACCATTAGTTGTACGGCTGATAATCCGGATAAAGGAATAAACGGTCGACTGAGAATTGAGCAGGCGGTTATCAATGAATTGGCTCTAAGCATTAAAGGTGGCAAAGGTGTTGTGGACAAAGATCTAAGTTTCAAGGCTGAAGGTATTAGCGAAGCATAAAAAAACTGCAGGGTAGGTGCATTTGCCTACCTTGCTTTCCCTACACAGCTTACAAAAATCTGATTTATATACTTGAAGGAGTGCGTTTATATGGAACAACAAAATTTTGGACCATTAGAGTTACCAAGCGGTAAGAAAATTACTTTTCGAGAACCAATAGGGGCAGACCGTGTGAATGTTGTGCAAATGCTAAAAATGAGTCTAGATAATATGGCCAGCGGTGCCCTCCTGATTGATAATTATGTAGCGGCTAAATGTGTCGCTACTATCGATAGTAAAACGGTTGATCAAGCCGATTACAAACGCTTGTTTGACAATATGTCGGATGAAGACGTTACTTTCTATCAGACAGTATTTCAAGAAATGTTTGGCATGAATGATGAAAAGCGCAACAATGCAAAAGAAGCAGCACGTTTTTTGCGACAAGGGCAGACCTCTATCGCTTCATCCAAATAAGTAAATATGGTCATGCCGCAACATATAACGAATGGCTTTTGCTTAGTGATTTGGAACGGGATGCACTGTATATGGCACTGGAGTGGCTGGTTGATAAGGAAAAACCGCCAGATGATTAAAATTGTAAAAACTATGAGCGCGATAGTAATTGCGTTCATAGTTTTTTATGTACCTATTTTAGTGAAGCTAGTAGTATTTGAAGTTGTAGTTAGAGGGGGGAATGAATGGATATTTCATTCAATATGTCTATGATGCTTAATTCTTTTGATAATGTGAGTCCAATTTTGAACAAAGTGGAAGAGGTTATGGAAAAGATAGAAAAGGCTGTTACCTCGATGAAGTCTTTACCTATGATTACCCAGGTACTTCTAGTAAAACAACCAGCGGAAAGTGCTACCACACAGATTGGATCCTTTTCTGGCAGTGATCTTGAAAAAAATGTACAAAAAGCGAAGGAATTAGAAGAAGAGTTTAAAAACTTGTGGGATGTAACATATAATACTAGTATTTCTATTCAGCAAATGCGGGACGAAATAGTAAATGCATCAGCAGAGGTGAAACGTCTTGGTGAAATAGTTAGAGACAGTGCTAACAATATTAATGAATCTGCTTCAGTTAAGACGGTTAGCAAAAAAGGAGTAGAGATTAACAAAAATCCGGCTACTCAAGTGGTGATCAATAGTAAAGATGCTGTAGCGGGTAGTAGACTTGATAAGTTAGATACAATATCGGGGTGGGAAAATTGGGAAAAATTAAAAAAGTTCGAATCAGGTTTTACTGCAGCTCGTGGCAAGGGAAAAGGCGTTGTGCCTGCAGCAATTGAAGGTAGTAAACAGTCTTTTCCGGAGTATAAGCAATATATTGATGGTTTGCAAAGGTTTGAGTCAGGTTTTAGTGCGGCTCGTGGTAAGGGAAAAGGCGTTTTTCCTGCAGCAATAGAAGGCACAAAACAGGCTTTTCCGAAGTATAAGCAATATATTGAAGGTTTGCAAAAGTTCGAGTCAGGTTTTAGTGCAGCTCGTGGTAAGGGAAAAGGTGTTGTGCCTGCGGCAATAGAAGGCACAAAACAGGTTTTTCCGGAGTACAAGCAATATATCGATGGTTTGCAAAAGTTTCAGTCAGGTTTTAGAGCAGCGCGCGGCAGCGGTGGGACTAATTTTTCATCAATCATTCAAGGGGCACAGAAAGCTATGCCTTGGTTGAATCAAGTGTCTGGATGGGTAGCAAGATTTACACCTATGTGGTTGGTGAATGCGGCAAGGATAGCAAGTGGTTGGATAGTGGCTTTGGGCCCGGCTGGATGGATTATTGCAGGCATAACGGCAATTGTTGTTGCTGCTGTGTGGGCATGGAATACAAACTTTATGGGCTTTAAGGATAAATGTATATGGGTTTGGAACGCTATCAGTGATTGGGGTAAGCAGACATGGACCAATATTTCCGGATTTGTAAGTAACGCCATAAATTTGGCATGCGATTGGATAGACAAGGCAAAAGAGGGATTAGGTCTGACTGGTAAAATGTCATTCTATGGTCCTATTAAAGGTGTGGAATTAAATGCAGGAGACCAACCGTTTCTTAGTGGTGGTAATCGTAGTAATACAAACAATATCAATCAAACAGTTAATGTGAATGTTGCTACGACAAATGAAGCTAATCAATTTGTGGCCCAATTGGAACCATCAGGAAAACATATTGACAGTCGTAATCCGAGCTATAATTTTTAGTGGGTGATGTGATGGAAATCGTTTTAGGAGATCTTAAAATAGCAATTCCTCCAGAAAACAAAATTGATTTTACTGGTATGCGTGCAATGGTCAAGTATGATGTGCCTGGTGATCGTCCTCGATATCAAGATATGGGACGTGATGAAAGAACCGTCAAATGGAGTGGGATTTTCTATGGTGATGGGGCATATCAACAAGCATTAGATTTACAAGCTTTATATGATAGCAAAATAAACATTGATGAGGGAACCGAAAAAAGCGGTTTCCAATTTTTATTTGAAGAAATTTCTTGCAGGGTATTGATTAAAAGTTACTCCTATCAGTATTACCGTAGAGATAAAATTCGCTATGATATTGAATTGGTACGATTGGAAAGTGACTACGACTCTAAAAGCCAACCGAAGAATGACAAGATTGATAAGATAGAAAAAGCAAAAAGTGGCTTAGATAAGCTTAAAGATGACATTAATAAAGCCATGAAGTCTGTAAATGATGTCTCGAAGGCTGCAGAAAGTGTGCGACAAAGCCTATATAATGCGAGAAAAGCTTATTTGTCTGCGGTAGTCACTGTTACAAGTCCAATTCAAAATATGAAACAGCAGCTTAAAAATGTAAAAGATACTTTGGATCAGACCCTAGCAACGGTCAACCATTCCATTGGATGCACATCAACCTCAGTAAATCGTCAGGAATTAATACAAGCATTACAGAAGATGCAAACCACCATACCGTTAGCTCAATCGCTGGTTTTACTAGCCAAGGGGAAAAGCTTGGGGCAAAGACTTGATGAGGTAACATCACAGTTTAATACTCGGCGGGTTACGCAGGGTGACACTTTGAGATCGATTGCTTCTGATGTTTTAGGAAGTCCGCATGAGTGGATGATATTGTCACAAATCAATCGCTTAACAAGTAGTATTATTCCAGCTGGCATGGAAGAAATCAAAGTTCCTAATCGTACAAATACAGCAGAAATAAATACTTTAATAGAGGAACAAATTGGGCAATTACCCAGAGTAGTATCTGATTATTTACCAAGAAATTTGAGGTGATGGAATGGGGGCACATCGTTGTTGGATAGAAGTCATAAATCCAGAAAAAAACGAACCTGTTGCCGTAAAGTGGTCGGACATTATCAGTGTAGATATTGACTTGTCCTTGTATGCAGCTGCAGATAGTTTTAATTGTATATTAAAAAATGATTTCTTACTTTCCGATTATTTTAAAAAAGACCAGGAGATATCTTTTTGGCTCGGTTCTGTATCAGATCCAAATCATTGGTCAAAAGAAGACTTGACCCATGTGTTTACTGGGAGAATTGATGGCGTTAGACCATATTTTGGTGAACAAATGATAGTTCAATTAGTCGGCAGGGATTATTCAGGTAGACTGATTGATAGAGAGTTTTCTGTTGCGTATGCGGAACAAACAGCTTCACAAATTGCGGCAAAGCTGGCAGTCGAAAATGGGCTAACAGTGGATGTAACGGAAACAGAGGTCGTCATTGAAAAAGACCTATACAAAGACCGGAAAGAGTGGGAAATATTGCAGGAACTTGCTGATCGAGAAGGTTTTGTTTGCTATGTGAAAAAGAATAAAATTTTATATTTTGGGCCACGTAAAGAAACAGATGATGCCGTTATTGCTGAACTGAATTATAAGCAAAAAGAGAAGTCGAATGTATTGACAATGCAGTTTGATAACTCAATGGTTGGCATAATTAATTATGTGGTTGTACGGCATTGGTTGGGGTGGAAAAAGAAGATTATTCAAGGTGAAGCGAAAGACGAGGATTTAATGAAATATGGTGAGAAGAAGCGAGTAGTATATGATCCAAAAGCAATAACAAAAGAATTGGCTGATCAAATTGCTGCTAATAAACTAAAAGAATGGTCTCGTGGCGTGGTAACCGCAGAACAAGTACGTATTCCGGGTTCGCCCTTAGTAGACCCTGAAAAAAAAGTAGTAATTAAAGGATGCGGACAAGTATTTGATGGTAATTACTATATCGAAAAAGCCCGTCATATATTTTCAAAATCCGGAGGGTTTTTTACAGAAATGAATCTTACCTCTCAGCGTCCAGACAGTGCGGCTCAGTATAGAAAAGATTTATATGACTAATAGGAAAGTGAAATGTAGGTGATGCTATGCGTCGGGAACCAAGGCAGGATGCACTATCGCAATGTGGAGTTGTGACAAGTGTAAATAAAGTGAGATATAGGGTAAAGGTTTTTTTGCCACTTCTAGACATTGAAACAGACTATATACGAGTTGGTAGTCAGTATGTTGGCGCAGGTTGGGGAATGTATGCATTGCCTCATAATGGAAGTGAAGTATTGGTCAATTTTCCAAATGGTGACTTGAATAATGGTATTGTGGTTTGTAAGCTCTATAGTGAGGAATGTGATCCGGCACCGTTAGAAGATGGAAATGTAGCTCTTGTCCACGAATCGGGATCGGTACTTCGATTTGATAAAGCAGGTAACGTTACTTTAGAGGCAAAAGGTAACTTAACTTTGCTTGGTGCCAATATTTATATGAATAAATGAGGTGAGGATTTTGCCGGCAGTAACTAGGCAAGGAAATACAACAACAGGAATATGCAATAAGGGGCTGCCTTGCTGCCCACATAGCCGATCAGGTACAAATCAACAAGGCAGCATAAATGTATTTGTAAATGGACAGCCAGTGCATCGACTTCATGATACTGGAGCTACTAATTGTCCTCATGGAGGTACTTTTCAAAGTATAGCTGGTTCAAGTAGCGTTTTCGTCAATGGACAACCTGTAACGCGAATCGGTGATGCAACGACGTGTATGTCGTGCGGTCAATCAGGTAGCCATTCATCAGGTTCACAAAATGTTTTTGCTGGAGGGTGATGGTTATAAAAAATAAAGAACTTGGCATCGATATCGCACTTGAGGGATTAAGTTGGGAGGTAGCTATTGGAAATGATATTAAAATTACGGACACGTATGATTTTCAACTCATAGATGATCTTGCAGTAGTTAGACAGGCAATCATCAAACGACTGAATACACCAAAAGGAAAACTTTGGGCACATCCTGATTATGGTTGTGAGATTTGGGATCTTCTTTCCGAGCCAATGACTGATACTTGGTTTATGGAAGCTATAACAGCAATACATACTTGTATAAATGATGATCCGAGGGCTAAAGTTGTCGATGCAACCTACGAGGCTGTACTACAGGAGCGTCAAGTTGCTTTTTCGATTACCTATGTTATTAATGATGGGCGTCAGGGGAATTTGGTTTGGACGTACTCATCAGAGGCGGTGATGCAAAGTGTTTAAAACATTTAAAGATATTTTAACAAACCTCTTTGAATATGTTGGTGAAAATAAGAAAATAACTGATTTCAATGTCGGTTCAGTACTCAGGACTATTCTGGAAGCGGTAGCTGCCGTTTCTGAGGAGCTATGGTATAATCTTCAGCTTTTTGTATCTAAATTCTTTTTAAATACGTCGTCAGGTGAGTGGTTAGATCGGCGTCTCAATGATTTGGGAATGGAGCGAAAAGCTGGTTCAGCCGCATACGGACTTATTACGATTGGTAGAGATTCACCTTCGCCCATCAGTATTTTGATTTCAGCTGGTACAATATTTCAGAATGAAACTGGCGAATTGCAGTATACGACACAGGCAGATACGTTGCTAAATATCGGTGAAGTCAGTATTGATGTCCAAGCGCAAGCTGTGGCTGTCGGAAGTAATTATAATTTGCTCTCTGGTACTGTTTTAAAACAATCAGGAATAGCAATCAGTGGTATTGAATGGGGGAAAATCAAGCTAATGGGCGGCGGCGAGGATATAGAAGATGATACTGATTTTAAAAACCGCGTGCCTGATTACTTCGATTCCTTAAGCAGAGGGACCGCCTCAGCAATTGTATATGCCGCGTCAGCTGTTAAAGGCGTGGAATCAGTTACGATCAAAGAAAATGTGCCAAGTAAAGGCTGGTTTACTATTTATATTGATGATGGATCAGGCGTTGCCAACCAAACATTACTTCAGTCCGTTCGGGCAGTGCTGGAAGACTATCGTGCATTTACTGTTCAGTATATTGTGGATACTGCCAAACTCGCTGATTTTACTACACACTTACAGGTTATAACGAAAGCAGATGTTAATGATGAAGCAGTTAAGGCGGCAGTACAAGAGGCTATTATAGCCTATGTTAATGCTTTGAAGATGGGGCAGTCCGTATATTTAGCTGATCTGATATACTTGGCCCGTGGTGTTGAAGGTGCAGAAAATGTTAGAATTTTAGCACCGACCAATGATGTGATGCTTGCAGAGGATCAATTGCTTCGAACTTCACCTGAAGAGGTTGTGATCGAATGAAAATTCTACAATATCTACAATGGTTTGGTGAGGATGCTGTAAAGCCTGGTACAGTACTGTACGCTTTGGCTTCAGGTGTTCAACGTGTAATTGACGCGATTCAAACTGGAATCAACTTTATGACGGATCAAATTTATTTAACAACAGCCACTGGAGAATGGCTGGAACGATGGGCTTGGGACTTGGCGAGATTGCGTCGGTTACCACTTGAAAGCGATGATGCCTTTCGATCTCGAATCATTTTAACTCTATTTCATGCTAGGGGAATCAGAAAATCGATTCGACAAGCAATTCAAATTATAACTGGTAATGATCCTGTGGAAATTTTTGAACCGATTCGAGATACGGCGTATTGGAATGCCGGCTTTTTTTATACCCAAAAGCAGGATGTTGATACGGCAGCGGCTATAGATGGAAGCGGCGTATACTGTGCAAGAGTGGGAACGAAAGAAGACACTTCGTACACTGGGTATGTTAGCGTACGTTTAGCTGGAGATTATCATGGCGGTGCTGGATTATCATATTTTGATTCTTTGGCTTTTCAAAATTGTGGCTTTTTCTTTTCTTCAATCGTTGATACAAAAAGAGCTTTAACTCGTGAAGCTGTGTTAAATGCAATACATATGGTACAGCCTGCAGGTAGCCAAGTATTTGTGAAATTTATACAATGAGGTGATGTGAAAAATGGATAAAGTTAATTTTAATCCGTTTTCGGAAATATTGGTAGAAGATTTTTTAAGGCAATCCGGTTATATTGGTGATGCATTTGAAATGTTTATCGCTGATTTTTTATGTCAAAGCACGGCTGTCCTGGGACTCGATGTTACAGCGCAATCAGTAGCAGATATGACTGTCTATGTTAAGCCAGGACGAATCTATCAATCTGGTCTACAGGGGCAGTTGACGGTCAATCTTGATCCTGCATTGACAATAACAGCAGCGCATCCCCAATATGATAGGATAGATCGTATTTGCGCTCAATATAAGGAATTGCAGGACACTCCAGAAGCTCGTAATGTAATGATAGATACAGTTTCAAGGCAGGTTACGCAAAAATCAGTTATGACGAGGATCGCCAGTATCATCGATTTTATGGTTGTAAGCGGTGTCGCTGCTCCTGCGCCTGCAGCACCCTCCGTGCCGGATGGATGGGTGAGTTTGGCGCAAGTGAAAGTTAGGTCTCAAGCTACGTCAATATTGCAGACAGATATTTTCGATGAAAGACCTATACTGGAAAGTTTGGCAACACATGGTCATAGTGGCGGGGGCGATGGGGCGAAATTGAGCGCAGGAAATATTACTAATTCGGTCGTTGCTGGAATTGGTACCACAGATGTACAAAGTACGTTGGCAGCTATTTATACTGAAGCAACAAAAAAAGGTGGAAATTGCACAAGAAATTCCGTTATTACTGGTCCTGTAGATAGTAATGGGAATGCGGCAGCTATTTACTCAAATCTAAACACAAGCACGGTAAACTTAAAGGCAAATACATTGATAAATTTTGCTGCTGGGTTTAACGACCGTGGAGCGATTGATTATATCGAAAGAGTCCCTAGAGATATTTCCATAGCACTGGCGGGTGTTTCTCAAACGTTGTATGTATATGCAGAACGGACAGCACAAGGGGTTATTAGTATAGGGGCAACTGAATTTAAACCAATTACAAATAAGCAAATACCTGTGAGTTATGTTTTCCCAAACTATAAACAACTACGAATTGGCGATAAGATAGTTTTTAACTATAATAGTTTATCCCAGACTTGTAATCTTCCTCCAAATATAAAAAAAGTCAAGATAGAATGTTGGGGTGCTAGTGGAGGGAATAGTGGTTCAGATCTAGGTGGTAAAGGTGGATACGCATATGGTGAATTAGACGTTAAAAATGCATCTAATTTAATAATTTGTGTAGGTTCACAAGGTGGCTATAATGATTCGAAATATGGATATAATGGTGGCGGAAAATTAAATGTTACCGGAGATGCTAAGATTTGGTATGGAGGCGGTGCTACCGATGTAAGAATTGGTGGTGGTGGATTAGAAAAACGCTGCATTGTTGCTGGGGGTGGCGGAACTTGCGATGATGATGTTGGAAGCACAAGTGGTGGTAACGGTGGCGACGGCGGTGGCTATTCTGGAGGCGCAGGTAAATCAACTGCTGGTGTTAGCGTACCTTCCGGTGGCACACAGATTGATGGTGGAAATAACGCACTATTTAGTTATACTTTAGCAAACGGAGATGCAAAGGGAAAATTTGGTATAGGTGCTTCGCACACAATTAATTATAATTACCCAATGTCATATGTATTTGGCGTTGGTGGTGGTGGATGGTATGGCGGGGCATCTGGAGCTAGTGCAGGTGGTAGTGGCGGTTCATCATATATTTCCGGTGATCCTAATTGTCCAACACCGCATCCTGATGGAATAAAACTTGTAAATACAGGAACTATTGCGGGTGTAAATACCGGTGATGGCTATGCTGTAATTACTATTTTAGATGCTGATACACCAACCAATACTCATGTTTACAAAATTGAAGATGGTAAAATGATGTACTATGAAGGTGGATTATGGTATGAAAAACAACGTGTCTTTATTGGTGAAGCTACAGTAGACAGTGCCGGGAAAGTTAGTAGTTGTAAGTCATATGACTACGGAGAAATTCAATATGCGAAGTTTGATGATATTCGTGTGCCTGTGCCAACTCAGGCAAATCAACCAGTACAATTAGGGCAGTTTTTAGGATCGTTAGGTAATAATGGATGGCAAAACCTGCCTAGTGGATTAATAATACAATGGGGTGTGTATATAGTTGGACCGGGCGCTGTCGGCACATACAGCTTTCCGATTGCATTCCCAAATGGTGTGGCGAATATAACTGCTTGTGTAATAGGGAATAACTTTGCTTCTGCTAGTGTAAATGTTGTGGTTGGTTTTTCTACAAATTCAAATTTTATAGCGATGCACAACCAGGCTAGCAGTGCGACGATATGTGTCTGGGCAATTGGTCATTAATGAATTTAAAGGAGTGATATGATGTTTTACGCATTTAAAACTGACACTGGAATAAGCTTTATACCTGTGGGCTGGGAAAGTCGCTATCCGAATGGTATTCCTACTGAGACGATTATTATTACAGATGAACAACACCAGGAATATTTCAATGGAGGTCAGAAAATTTTTGATATTGTTGATGGTCAATGGACATACACCGAACCTGCTGGACCAACCCTTGATGAAATAAAAGCACAAGCTATTCAAAAGATAAAAGATAAGCGTAATGAGTTAGAGGAAGCAGGATTCGAATATCAAGGCAAGAAGCTAGATTCTGATCCGATAAGCTCGCAACGAATCTCTCTAGCGGCTTTAGCGGCTCAGTCTAGTTTGGCGGCGAATCAACCTTTTTCGTTGGAGTGGACTTGTGCAGATAACAAAATCCTTACTCTAGATGCGGAGGGAGTTATTGGTATGTCAGTAGCCTTGGCTAAATTCTCGAATCAATTACATGTGACTGCTCGGGATCTAAAAGATAAAATTATGGCGGCGACTACCTCTGAGGAAGTTGCAAAAATTCAAGAGTAATTTAAAGTGTTAACTAAATTATACAAGCAAGAAAAAGCATTTGAAGCAATATAATGGGTCTAAGAAAACCAACTACAGATAACTGTAGTTGGTTTTTTCATGAGCTAATATGGCTTTTGGTTCTGTGCAGAGTTTATTGTCACATTCATGTCAGTTACAAATTCAACATAAGGCAGTATATTGATAATATGGAAAAACATACAAGGGATGTGGTAGTATCGACTACACACAAAAGCAAATAAGACGAACTATAGAAAGATATCAAGAACTTCGAAGTCTTGCAGAAGTAGTAGCTTCCAACTTGGAAGATGTGGGTACCATGGATTTTGTAAAGTGTAGGGGATTTGAGCATATCGTCTGTATATTAGTAGACTTGGATAAGTCGATTGTAATGCTTACTCCACGACAACAAGAAGTAGTGACCTTTGTTAAAGCCGGTTATTCCAATGAGATGATTAGCCGCAAACTTAATCTTAGTGTAGCGACAATAAAATTTCATCTTAATGTAGCAATTCTTAAAATTAGTACCTATCTAAATCATGGTTAATATGTACGGATAAAGAGTGAGGGGATATTTATGAAATATTACACTATGAATATACTGGAAGCTATGTATCGTGAGAAATATCCAGAATTGGCAGCTAATGTAATATACGAACGGGCAAAGGAGTTGCATAGTCAGCTCAATACACTAGACATCCGCTGGAAACGTAGCAATCGTTTGTTCTATAGTAATATTGATTTGTATTGGATGTGAATGATCTAATTATTATAAAATTGCTTTACTTACTAAGGCGAAATTGGACAAACAATTCATGATTTCGAATAACAATGGGAAGATGATGAATTATTTTAGATAATAGGAAGCGCCGAGGAATATGAATTGACTTTTTTTAGCACATGCAGGTGTGTTGTATAAGAAATGGTAGTGGGGGTGGGGTTCATAGAAGGTATACAAAGATTTTTGTGTCGATGAGGGGGGAGGAGTTGCAGATGAATAAAAATTTGATGATGCAGCAAAGCAATGCTAAATTACAAACCTTATTAGAGACGGCATTGGATTTTGCAATGTTGATTACCAATGGAGATCAAGGAAAATTTGAAGTGTTTCGTCGTGTCATGCTTAACAAATATAATGCTCTAAAAAAGATCAATAGTAGCGAACTTGTTGAAACTGAAGAATGGAAGCAACAAGACGTTAGCAAAGTTTAAGTGTTAAAAAAATTAAAAAGTATAGAATTTTAGGAGGAAATATATTATGAGTCAAGCACAAGGTGCACAAGGAAGGTTAGTATTTGATTATGAATCCAGTTTCGGACAAAACCCTACGACTAAGGCCGGTAAAGTGTTACCCTTCAATACATTAGATGTGAAATCAAAACAAAATATGAAGGATTTGGCAACCATTACTGGTACCAGAAATCCGGTAGCTCCTGCTCCAGGAAATATCAGTGTAGACGGCAATATCGTTGTACCTGTAGATGAAGCAGGTATTGGGTATTGGTTGAAAGGATTATTTGGTAATCCCGTTACCACAGGCAGTGCTGATCCATATCAGCATGTATTTAAGATCGGCACAACGCAGCCTTCCATGGTTTTGGAAAAAGGCTTTACTGATATTGGTCAGTATGCATTGCTAAACAGTTGCAAAATTAGTTCTTTCAAAGTCGGTTTTGGCGGTGAGGATGAGCTAACAGCATCTATGACAATTATGGGAGCAAAAGAGGCTCTTTCATCCACTCCTTATATGACGAATCCTTCCAATATAGTGTTATCTCGTTTTACCAATTTGCAGGCCAGCATTGAGGAAGGCGGAGCAGCTATTGCTACCATTACTAAAGGAGATTTTACGATTGATGCAGGCTTGGACGGCACGCAGTATACAATTGGTAATGGTGGTCTTCGTAGTGATATTCCTGCAGGCATCTATAAAATTTCTGGTAATATTACAGCTCTTTTTGATGGTGCAACACTATTGGAAAAAGCTCTCACAGGAACAAAGTCAAGTTTGAAAGTGAAGTTCTCAGCTAATAATCATAGCCTAGAATTTTTATTCCCCGAAATCACATATGAACGTAGTACTCCTGGTATTACAGGTCCGGCAGGTGTTTTAATTACACTTCCCTTCCATGCTTTTTATCAATCAAATACCGATAATTCTGCTGTAAAAGCTACATTAGTTAACAGTGTTGCCAGCTACTTATAATTAAAGATAAGGGAGACTATTTATGACGATACTACCACAAGCAAGGGCTATGAGCCGCAATGAATTGAAGGCTTTTCGTGCTACTGGTTTGGACCCGGTATTTTTTGATTCTACAGGTGACAATCAATTGTCATTTTTAAAATTAACAGTCTTAGGAAATGACTGGATTTTAGATAATATTTATAAAGATCATGATTTTGATGATGTGCCTAATAACCAACTAGTAGAATTGGCAGAGAAAACTTTTCGTATGACTTATGGGTTGGAGAAAGAAGTAAAAAACTCCTAGAGGTCTGGGAATGGGTGGCAGGCAGGCGACAGGAATATTGCGAAGCCTGCCGTAAAACCCAAACGCAGGCCGATAAAAAACGCAAGTGCAGGACTTGTGAAGCTAGTTGCCCTGAGATTATGCCGGAAAATCGTGAAGCCTGGCAGCTATGGATTTATGTAAATACACAATGGCGGGTAAGTCATGGCGGAATAGTCGGATTAGACTATACTGCCGTTTTTGCTATAGCAGAAGTTTATGGTATGGAATTGACTCCGGCTTTGTGTAGAAAAATAAAAGCTCTGGAAATATATGAAATACGAAGACAGGAGGTGTAAGAATGTATCAGGTGCTTTCAGAAGATGGATTTGCTGATGGTTTAATAGCCAAGTTGGTAGGTAGTGACTTTGGACAAAAAATTGCCACAGCATGTGAAATGCAGCAACAGTTAGTAGAAAAGATGAATACGCTAGCAGGTAATGCTCAGAAAGTTCAACAAGAAATACCTAAAGGATCTAGTTCGCTTACTGCAGCAACTCAAGAAAATAAGAATAATAACACTAAGAATGAATTTGATAAGCTTATACAAGCATCACTAGATCGGCTAAAAAACTATGCGCAGGAACAACTGAAAAGTGTGATAGCCCATAAGGAATCTTTATCGCAGGGGCTAAAGAATGTATTTAAAAATATATCTTCAGAAGTTCCTAGTTTGCTAACGGCACTACTTAGTAAAAGAGCGCAAGAAATATTCGATGGATGGCAGTCAAAGCTTAGCAAATCAATTAAGGAACGTTTAGATAAAATATTTAAAACTGATAACAGCAAGGATAATAAGCAAGCTTCTAGTGGGGATAAAAAAACATCTTCCACTAATGCATCAAAAAGTGATGCAAAAGGAGGTCAACAGTCTAATACGCAAGAAACGCAGCCAGATCCAAATTTATATAAACCATCTACAGCTGTGAACGTTTTCAGGAAAGATATGGATGAGAAAAAGACAAATTATACGAAGATTATGGAAGACTCTTTTAATCGCATAAATAGTAGCGCAGAACAACATTTTAACAAGATGCTTACAGGTGCAGAATCTTTTAGTCAAGGATTTAAAGGAATTTTTAAAGATATGACAACAGAGATTAGCAAAATGCTACTTGAAATATTTTATAAACAGGTAATAGAAAAAAAACTGGGCAAGTGGTTTGGAGATTTTTTAGGTAATATATTTAAGGCCGAAGGCGGACCGGTTGCATCGCAAACATCATATATTGTGGGAGAAAGAGGGCCTGAACTGTTCATCCCAGATCACGCGGGAACTGTTATTCCAAACCATCAATTGGATGAAACACTTGCCACTGCAAAAATGCAAGGTATAAGTAGTGTAAGCCGTGCCACAACAACAAGCGCAACCCAAGCCCCGCCAGTTGTCGTTAATGTTGTCAATAAGTCTGGAGTAAAGGCCGATACAAAGCAGGAGACAAGCTGGGACGGGCAGCAGTATGTTATTAATGTTGTCATGGATGCTTATGCACGCAATGTGAATGGCATGCGTGATGTGTTGGGAGTAAGGAGGTAAATAATCAATATGTCATTGTTAGTTTTTCCTAATGTAACAAACCCTGTATATCCACTAGATGAAGGACGGGAGAATCCTGCGATATCTTCACAAATGGAAAATGGAATGGTGGTATCTAGGCCAAGGTTTACGCGCATTCGCAAAAAATGGACATTAAAATGGACTGCTCTTAAAAATAATGAATATCAAATTCTTATGACTTTTTGGGAGAAAATGTGTGGCGGTAGCCAAGAATTCCAATGGATCAATCCAGTTACTGCTGCTAGCTATACGGTACGCTTTACAGGTGAAATGAATTTTCACTTGACTTCTCATGATATGTGGGAAGGCGAAATTACCTTGCAGGAGGTTTGATTGTGGCACTAAATTTATCTAATATTTCAATTATAGAAAAAAATAAGCTAACTTCCGATGGGGCATGGCTGGTTTTACTGGAAATTCAAATAGCAAAAGATTTAATTATTAGGATTGTACGTAATACAGAAGATATTGTGTGGAATGGTTATACATGGGTTGCATTTCCTTTTGAATTAGATGAAATTAAAGAAACTTCCCAAGGTGAACTTCCGCAAATTCCGGTGCGAGTTTCTAATATATCTCGGAGTGTTCAACAATATATTGAACAGGCCAATGGTGGCGTTGGAGCTACTGTAATATTACGTGTAGTTCATTCTCAGCATCTTGAGATACTAGCTGCTGATATAGAAGAAACCTTTACAGTACAGCACGTTAGTTCAGACAGTATGTGGGTTACATTTGATTTAGGCGGTGATATGCCAACGATGCTTCGTTTTCCATTCCGGAGAGTTTTGAAAGATTATTGTCCTTTTACGTATAAAGGAATTGAATGTGGAGCGCAGTCCTATCAAGAAACTTGTAATAAGACATTAGGTGATTGTCGCGAGCGGGGTAATGCAACTCGTTTTGGTGGTGAACCCAGTATACCCCAAGGAGGTATCTATGCATCCAATCGATAAATTGATAGGTAAACCATTTGTGAATGGCGGTAGAGGCCCTGACAGTTATGACTGTTGGGGTCTTGTCTGTGAAGTTTTTAAGATGTATGGGATTGAATTACCAGATTATAAAATCAGTTGTGAAGATGTCAGCCTGATTGACGGTGAAATCAATGAACAACGAAATCGCTGGTGCAGGTGTGAGGGGGAACCCCCTGTACCTGCTCTTGTTGTTATGAGGTTTAATCAGGCTGTATTTTGTAACCATACTGGAGTTTATATAGGTGATGGAAGATTTATTCATACTGCTGAGAAAATGGGTGTTCATATTGATCATATTGATAGTCCAGCATGGCGGCGCAAAATTGAAGGACTTTATGTGCCAGGGTGGTTAGATGGCTGATATAACTTTAACAATATTAAGAAACCCTTTTAATATTAGTGACAGGGAAATAAAAAAACTAGCGTATATACCTGAAAAAACTGTAAGTGAATATATTCAACCAGTAATGATGGGGATCGATTTAGAAGAAATGGTAGTTAGTCACAACGGTGCTATCGTAGATAAGGAACAGCTAAATTCATTGACTGTTGAAAATGGTGACTACATAGCAGCCTGTCCGGTAGTAGGTAAAGGCGGCGGTAAAAACATTCTTAGAATGATTGCCACAGTGGCATTGATGGCGTACACAGGTAATATAGCAGCTGGACATGGATGGGGGGCAACGTTAGGTGGTGCTGGTTCTTGGGGTGCTTCATTGGCAGCTGGAGCAATTAGCGCAATTGGCGGTATGCTCATTAATCACATGTTTCCACAGCCTACACCAGAAATGCCGAGTACGGACATGACGACATCTACGCCAACCTATTCATGGGGAAATTTACAGTCCCTTTCCGGTCAGGGTAATGCCTTGGCTGTCACTTATGGAACCATGCGAACAGCAGGACAAATTTTGTCTCAGCATATCACAAATGGCGATGGAGATAAACAATACCTAAATCTCTTGCTATGCGGTGGTGAGGGACCAGCTGATAGTATTACAGATATAAAAATTAATGATAATCCTATATCAAATTATCATGATGTTTCAGTGGATATACGTTTAGGGATGAATGACCAGACAGCAATTTCTAATTTTAATGATACATATGCCGATCAGGTACTAAGCTATGAACTGTCTAATGATGATATATGGGCAACCCATCAAACTGAAGGAAATGGCGGACAAGGTCTTGAGATCACCTTTGAATTACCTGGAGGATTGTACCATGTAAACGATAATGGTAACTTAGAAAATGCAACTGTTAAATTTAATGCACAATATAGACAGGTGGGGCGGTCAGAATGGAAAGATTGGCTGGAGACACATATTTACAAAGTATATTCTTCTGTTCAAGAAAAAATTGGGACAGTTCAGGCTTTAAAAGTTGGACAAAAGGCTATTGCTGAGACATGGACATTAAGCTGTATTGATGGAAATATATTCTCAGTTACAGGATCAGTTTCGGGACGAAAAGATGATGCTAAAGTTGGAGTTGCTTATGATAACGGATTAATCGGTTTTACGATTATAAGAAATAGATTGGGTTTTATAGGAGGTTTGTTTAATAAAGCACAGTTTACATTAGAAGTTAGGACTAACGAACTAGTTGTAACAGCGGCGAAAAATAGTCCAGTACGTAAGGTATATCGTATTGACAATCTACCTGCTGGTCGCTATGAAGTTCGTGCGAAATGCAGCTATAAATCTGGTACGACAACAAGAGATAGTACTCGAGCGTGCTGGACGCAGCTCAGTCATATTAGTTATGATGATTTCTGCCGTTCTGGTAAAGTGCTTGTGGGTATCAAAGCTTTAGCAACTGATCAGTTAAGCGGCGGTATGCCGACAGTGACCTGGTTACAGACAGTTAACGATATTAACGTATATAACCCTAATATTGTTAAATATGAGCGAAAGTCGGCTCGTAATCCGGCGTGGGCTGCATATGATTTGTTACACCGTTGTAAAATTATAAAGAATACCAAAACAGGGATAGTAGAAAATGTAGTTTTCGGTATTCCGGCGAATCGAATTGACTATCAAGCTTTTGCCGATTGGGCCGACTTTTGTACGGAACGAAAGTTGGAGTTTGAGTATATATTTGATACTGCCTCTGATTTGTGGAGTTCCTTACAAAAACCAGAAAGTGTGGGTCGGGGTAAAGTCATATTAAAAGGAACTCGCTATTCCTGTGTTTGTGATAGACCGACTCAGCCTGTACAACTTTTCACCATGGGCAATATGGTGCAGGATAAATTCCAAGAAGACTTTTTGGGGATGAAGGATAGAGCAAATGCCATTGAAATATCCTTTGTAAATAAAGATAAAGGATATCAAAAAGATACACTTACTATATATGGAGATGACTGGGATAATAGCAAGACCATTCAAAATCCAACTCAGATTACCTTGTACGGCTGCACATCTTATCAACAAGCTTATCGTGAAGGCAAATATCGCCTGAGATTAAATAAATATTTGCAGCGTACCATATCCTTTGATGCGGATATTGATGCTATAGCCTGCCAAGTTGGAGATGTAATTCTAATTCAGCATGACATCCCACAGTGGGGCTATGGAGGTAGAGTATTAGCAGCCACAGAAGATACCATTCAGCTTGACCGCAGTATTACAATGGAAGTCGGTAAAGAATATTCAGTCATGGTGCGGTTAGCAGATGATACTCTTGTAGAGAAGCAAGTCCTCGGATTTATTACAGAAACAGATATAGTGAAGGTATCTACTCCATTTACAACCATTCCACAAGAGTGGGATGTTTTTAGTTTCGGTGAAACCCATAAGGTAACTAAGCCCTTTAGGGTTTTGAACATTAGTCGCTCCCAGGAATTCAAGCGTAGCATTACAGCGCTGGAATATGTTGAAGGAGTATATACGGAAGCTGATGCTATTCCGGTGATTGATTATAGTGATTTAGATATAGCTAGTTTAGAAATCGCTAATCTTACGGTCAGAGAGATGACTTTCAGACAGAAGGATGGAAGTATAGTTTCTCAACTTGATTGTTCTTGGGGATTAATTCGTGGTACAACTGCAGATCGGTTTGAAATTCGGTATAGCTATGATCTTGGTGAATCATGGATATTTCATGCTTCTAACAGTGAAAATAACTGTACAATTCCAAATGTGCAAACTGGAAGGCATTATATAGTAAAGGTTTCTGCTGTTAAAGGTATGGTTATATCTAATGGTGTAGTCAGTGATGCTATTTTTATTAACGGTAAAGATACTCCACCATCAGATATATCTAAATTAACCCTGTCAAAGGTAGGTTTAAATTTACATGCCATATTTAATCCTGTTAACGATCCTGATATTAAGTATTATGAGTTGAGAATGGGCCCGACATGGGAAAATAGTTGTTTAATAAAAACTCTTTCAGGATCGGAATGTGTTTTTGAGGCTCCTAATGAAGGAACACTAACTTTTTGGGTTAAGGCTGTAGATAATTCTGGCAACCATTCAAAAAATGCTGCTAAAGCGGTCATCAATGTTTTAGGACTTCCAGCTAAAAATATTATTCTTGAACGTAATGAAGATATTTCGAAATGGCAGACCAGTCATATGTATCGAGATATTCAAGGCAATTGGAAAATTTGTAGCATTAAAAAAGTTAGTGATTATAAAAGATTTGCAGAGATTTTCGGTATGCCGGAGCAATTACAGGAAGGGCCTGAAATTATATTACCTGCTATTGATCTCGGTCAAAATACTATTGAAGCTAGCAACTTTTATACTGACCCCTGGGGAAATATAAAAGTCAAGTCAGTTGAGAAACTTTGCGACTATGATAGGTTTGTGGATATATTTGGTACGGACATTCATCTTCAGCCGATTAAGTATGCTACAGAGACATTTATATCCATTGATGTTGAATATAAGCAATCGGCTATGAATGCTGTTGAAATAGAATACCGAACCAGTATAGATGGACAGAGTTTCGGTGATTGGATTCCGTCTATCAATAAGCAATTTTTTGGGCGCTACGTACAAATAAGGCTGTTACCAAAATCGATGGATGGTGTAACTAACGTAGTTATTTCTGCAGTTAAAACTGCAATAGATGTTCCAGATATTGAAGAGATCATTGAAAAAATTGATATTCCGGAACAGAAGACTCGTGTATATTTTAAACGAAAATTTTATGCAGAGCCGAAAAGTATTGCTCTTTTTACACAAGATTCTACAGGAAAACAGGCAACATGGCGGTTGTCAAATGTTACAATTGATGGATTTGATATTGAAATTCTTGCTACAGATGGAAGTTTGATTTCAGGTAGACTAAATAAAGCAATTATAAGGGGGTATTAATTTGAGTAGACTAGACATAATGCAAGGTCCGCAGGAGGCTATTGATTACATCAACGGACATAATCATACAGATGGATTAGGTCAGCAGGTCCCTACAGGCGGATTGGCAGATAAAGCGGTTACGGGAGCAAAAATAGCAGATCAAACAATTGTTGGGGCTAATATTCAGGATGAGACGATAGACATTACAAAAATAAAAAAATATTCCATAACAGCTGATCGGTTAGCAAAAGATTTGAATCTTTCAACAGGAGAGAGTGCTTTAGGACTTACTAATTATATAGCAGATGGGATGAATATTTATCCTAGCGAAGGATTAAGTTGTACAGTAGATATTGGTAGATCTAGTATTGGTGAAAAAGTACAGAAACTAAAACAATTCAATCAAGTGGAATTATCTCCGTGTAAAGCTGCGTTGATTTATGCGCAGCAGTCGGCCGATAGTAATGAACCTATTATAGGAAAAGTGAATGCCATATATCCAGAAGCTGAACAGAATGTAACTGTTGCACGATATTTATTTAATCAAAAAGTAAATGATACTACCATTCTTGATACAAGTGGAAATGGTAATGATCTCACTATTAATGGCGGATGTACCTTAGTCGATGGCTATATAGATCAATCAATTAAATTTGATGGTTTAACAGGATACATGCAAAGTAAAAGTAACGTAAATTTACCAGATGGAGCAAAGGAACGTGAAGTTACGGCTATATTTACTACATTGAACACAAGTAGCTGCCAAATTATCTTCGGATATGGACAAGCAGATACTAATGGAGTCGGCTTATGGATCTATAATGGGAGGTTTTATGTCTCCAATAATACTGGAATTGATACAAGCTATCCTGTTGAAGTAGGTAAATTATATGTTGCGACAATATGGAACAATGGGATTGATAACAAATTATTTATTAACGGAGTATTGGTATTTAGTGAAAAGAGAACTCTTGCCACCGTACTGAACACGAATTTTCTTCAAATTGGCAAATATAATACTGATGTAACTAATTATCGTCCAAAAATCATCATGCACTATTTTGAGATTCGTAATAAATGCAGAGCATTAGATCAAATTGCAAAAATGGTAAATAAATTATTAATTCCATGTAATTATGTTGTAACAAATGCCCAATATCCTACTTTCTCTGATACTGACAAAGCAAATTACCATGAATGGAAATTCGATGAAAGCAGCGGTACTACAATTAATGACAGCAATAGCCTTTCCCCTATTATTGGAAGTGGTGTTGGAACGCCTCTTTTTGCAAAAAGCCTTTTGGGATTAGGTAACGCAAGAAAATTTGATGGAACGAATTATATAAATTGCGGTAAGTTTACTTTTCAAGGGGAAGTTACCATAGTTGGTGTTATAACTCTTGATGGCTATAGTAACAAAACAATACTAGGCAATTACAATGGTACAAATGGTTCGATATTCAACGCCTCAGATGTGAATAATAAAATTTCATTATGGTCACAACCTAATGGCTGGCAAGCTGCTCCTACATCACTACCATTGAATATTCCTGCATTTGTATGCATCACAGTTAGCGGTGGAATTGCAACCATCTATTCAAATTCTCCAATACCAGATATTCAAATTCCATACGCGATCGACATGATAAATAATAACACCTTGCAAATAGGTGCTGCAGGGCAAACTGCTACTCCGTTTACTGGAACGATGGACTATCTAGCACTCATTCCAAGAAAACTGCAACAGATAGAAGTAACTAAAATATATAATAGTCTTATGCAACAAGTTGGGAAGAGTATTGTCACTGATATTTTGCCTGATAACAGTATTGGGTTAGGGCTTGTAAAAACTAATTCGAATAAAGTAATTGAAATTGATGATTCTTCCTATAAATATGGACGCAAAGAAGGAGCTGTTGGTGGTAATCGACAAGTATTCTTAGGATGGAAATGGGTAACTGCTGGCGGACTATATTTATATAATCACCCCTTTGGTATAAAAAATATAAAAACAACGCTAATAGCTACAAAAGATATGAATAGCTATTGGCAAAACCCATCTATGGATATGATGTACAATACAGGGGTTGGGACATATGGTCCAGTCGTAAAAGGTGTAACAAATGAAAAAGTAAAGGTTGTAGTAGGTGATTATTGTGGATGGTGGGGTCAAACTACTTATGACGATGGAAGCTATAATGCTTTCTATTTAGGTGTATTAGCGGAGGTGGTTGAATAATGATGTGGTATAACTCAAAATCAAGTGAACTACAAAGCACTCCACCATGGGGTGCTTCTTATATTGCCCAAGAAGTTATTGAGGAACTCTATCTTGACTGGCAGCAGGTGTCGGATGATTTTATACCTTCAATGCCTATCCTGACAAAAGAACAAAAACTTGTAGCTTTGGATGCAGAATATGAATCCCAATTCACCGAACTAGCCAAAGCTTGGGCAACTGCCAGTATGTGCGGGAACAATGTATTGTCTGATGAAATTAAGATTGAATATGCAAAACTAAAAGAAGAATACAACACAAAACAAGAGGCAATTAAAAATGATAGGTAAGCGCTGCTTTATTTGTGGGGCAAAAGAAAAAGGCGGTAAATGTACCAATAGAGAATGCTCACGGAGCAAATAAGAGATTGGATATAGGCTATTAAATATAAGGGGGGGTTAGATGTCTGATATTACATTAACAATACTGAAAAACCCTTTTAATATTAGTGACAGGGAAATAAAAAAAATAGCGTATGCCCCGAGGAAAACGATAAGTGAATATATTCAACCAGTGATGATGGGGATTAAAGTAGAAGAAATGGTAGTTAGTCGTAACGGAGCTATAGTAGGTAATGAGCTGCTAAGTTCATTACCTATTGAAAGTGGCGACTATATTGCAGTATGTCCGGTAGTAGGTAAAGGCGGAGGCAAAAATATTCTTAGAATGATTGCCACGGTGGCATTGATGGCGTACACAGGTAATATAGCAGCCGGGCATGGTTGGGGGGCAACGTTAGGTGGTGCTGGTTCGTGGGGGGCTTCATTGGCAGCTGGAGCAATTAGCATGGTTGGCGGTATGCTCATCAATCACTTGTTCCCGCAGCCAATGCCAGAAATGCCGAGTGCGGACATGGTAACATCTACACCAACCTATTCATGGGGAGGTTTGCAGTCTCTTTCAGGTCAGGGTAACGCTTTAGCTGTTACCTACGGAACCATGCGAACAGCAGGACAAATTTTGGCACAGCATGTCACTAATGGCGATGGAGATAAACAATATCTAAATCTTTTACTATGTGGTGGTGAGGGACCAGTCGATAGTATTACAGATATAAAAATAAATGATAATCCTATATCATATTATACGGATGTTGCAAAACCAGTGTTAAGTTTTGGGACGAATGATCAAGTGGCAATTCCTTATTTTAACGATACTTATGCCGATCAGGCGTTAAACTATGAACTGATTCGGTCTGACGATTGGTTAACTACTCAGCAAACTGAGGGGAATGGCGGTGGAGGGCTGGAGATTACCCTTGAGTGCCCGAATGGATTGTATTATGCCAACGATCAAGGTAGTTTAGATAAAGCCACAGTAAAAGTACAAGGACGATATCGAAAAGTAGGAGCGGACGCTTGGATATGCTGGGACGAGTGGACTATTACTGCAGCACAAAATAATGCTGTCCGCAAGGTCTATAGAATCGATAATTTGCCTGTAGGAAAGTATGAAGTTCAATGTAGATGTTCATATAAATCAAATAAAGACGAATCACCTAGATACTGCACAAAAGTTTATTGGACACAACTTAGCCATATTATTCATGAGGATTTTTCGCGTCCAGGTAAAGTATTAGTAGCTATTAGAGCGTTGGCCACCGATCAATTGAGTGGCGGTTTACCTACGGTAACGTGGCTTCAGAGTGTAGAAACTGTAAATGTCTATAATCCAATTAATGGTCAATATGAAAAAAAACCGGCTCGCATTCCGGCATGGGTAGCTTATGATTTATTACATCGCTGTAAAAAGATAAAAAATACCCAGACAAGAGCAGATGAGTATGTAGTATTTGGTATTCCGGCTAACAGAATCGACTATCAGGCTTTCGCTGATTGGGCTGCCTTTTGTGCCGAAAGGAAGCTGGATTTTGAACATATTTTTGATACTGCCTCTGATTTGTGGAGTTCTTTGCAAAAACCTGAAAGTGTAGGACGGGGAAAGGTTATTTTAAAAGGAACCCGTTATTCTTGTGTATGTGATAGACCGACTCAGCCTGTACAGCTTTTCACTATGGGGAATATTGTACAAGATAAATTCCAGGAGGATTTTCTGGGGATAAAAGATCGGGCCAATGCAGTTGAAATATCTTTTATAAACAAAGATAAAGGATATCAGAAGGATACGCTTACTATATATGGGGATGAGTGGGATAGCTTAGAGACAATTCAAAATCCGACTCAAATTACTTTGTATGGTTGTACATCTTATAAACAGGCATATCGTGAAGGTAAATACCGTTTACGATTAAACCAATATCTGCAACGTACTGTATCTTTTGATGCTGATATTGATGCAATTGCTTGTCAAGTAGGAGATGTAATCCTAATTCAGCATGACATACCGCAATGGGGCTATGGTGGTAGAGTCTTAGCTGCCACAGAAAATACCATTCAGTTTGACCACAATATTACAATGGAGGCTGGGAAAGAATATTCTGTTATGGTACGGCTAGCAGATGATACTCTTGTAGAGAAACAGGTGATAGGTGCTGTAGCGGAAACAGATACAGTGACAGTGTCAACTTCATTTACATCCATTCCACAAAAGTGGGATGTTTTTAGTTTCGGTGAAAACTATAAGGTATCGAAGCCTTTTAGAGTGGTGAATATTAGTCGTTCTCAGGAATTCAAGCGAAGCATTACAGCACTGGAATATGTTGAAGCCATATATACAGAAGCAGATAACATTCCTGTAATTAATTATAGTGATTTGGATAACAGCGCTCCAGAGGTGAGTAATTTAAGTCTAGGACAGCAAACCTATAGGCAGAAGGACGGGACTATCATATCTGAAATAGATTGCTCATGGATAGTACCTAAACAATATATCAAAAATTCAATTGTTTGGTACAGTAGAGATGGGGGGCAATCATGGGTTTTATGGGGTAATACAACGAATAATTTAGCAGTGATTACAGGCGTAAAATCTCAAGAAACATATTTAGTTAAAGTATGTACGCTGAACTATTCAGGTGTGGTTTCGCCAGGCATTATTTCAAAAGGAATTTATATTACAGGTAAGGATGAACCGCCTTCTGATATTTCTATTTTGAGTGCATGGCAGGATATTAGCGACAGTACAAAAGTTGTACTGCAGTGGTCGGTGGTGAAGGATATTGATCTCAAAGGCTATGAAATTAGAGTAGGTACGTCTTGGGATGCTGGAGAGGCAATTACTAGTATAGTATATGGAACAACGTTTACATATACTACGAAGAAAGACGGAGTGTATAATTTTTTCATAAAAGCTGTTGACAATAGCGGAAACTATTCTGTAACCGCAAAGATAACGACTCTCGATATTGTCATCACGCCAAATACGATATCTAATTTCAATGTCAAGCAACTTGAAACAGATAGAAGTAGATTAAAAATGACTTGGGATATGAATATTGAAAATGATTTGGCCTATTATGAAATTCGTCAAGGTGATAACTGGGATACTGCAAAGATTACTGCAACGCAAATTAAGGCTACATTCTTTGAGTATCAACTCCTTGAGGAAGGTAACTATAGCTTTTTAATAAAAGCTGTTAATGTCGCCGGAAATATGAGTATTCATCCAGGACAATATACAAAGCAGTATACATTGCGTCCTAATGCTCCTTCCTCGGGAGGGATTATTCAGGATCGCAGTGATAAAACAACGCTGGTAGTGAGTTGGGACAATATACCGGATAAGGATTTGTATCAATATGAAGTGCGTTTAGGGAATGCCTGGGATATAGCTACATCTATAGCAACTACGAAGGAGTTAAATATTAGGTATAAACTGGCATTAAGCGGCAGGTACAATCTTATGATTCGCGCTCAGAACGTTGCTGGCTATATGTCTAACATCTTAAATCTTACTATTGATGCTGATATTGAAGCCATGGATATAACAGGGTTTTCAGCCACGCAACTTTCTTCAGATCGTACCAAAGTACGGCTGCAATGGAATACGCCTAGTGAATTGGATATTGCGTATTGTGAAATACGGAAAGGTCCTACATGGGATAGTAGTGTGGTGATTGGTAATCGGGTAACTGGAACATTTTTTGATACCATCATAGCAGAAGAATCAAAACAAATATTTTGGATAAAAGCAGTAAATATAGGTGGGATCTATAGTCAATTTCCGGTAAGTGCAGAGGGAATTTTTAATTTGAATCCTGATTGTCCGACAAATTTGCAAGCAATGCATGATTCAAATGACCGTTCGAATGTCATTATTAGTTGGACGGGCATTATAGAAACGGATTTGTTTGAGTATGAGTTGCGGGTAGGTTATACATGGAATTCAAGTAGTTTAGTAGCTAAAACAAAAGAAAGTCAAGTGACTTACCGACCGTCTGATAGTGGCGATGTGAAATTCATTATAAAGGCAAAGAATACTGCTGGTTTTTATTCGGATGAACTATTTATACACTTCAATGCTCGATTGGAGCCAGCAGATGTTGTAGGTTTTCAAGTGATACAGAATGGCGATAATGTACAGTTTTTATGGCAAAAATCAATTGAACCTGATGTTGTTGGATACGAAATTCGTGAAGGCAGTACCTTTGAAAATGGGATGCTGGTAACTACGGGTATTACACAGACGTTCTTACAGGTACCAATCGATACAGAGCGAACATATCGTTATCATATTAAAGCTATCAATCGTTCGGGATTCTACAGTCAGCGAGCAATGTCAGTATCTATTGTTATAATAGGATTATTGCCCAAAAATACAATTCAAACTTATGACGAAGTGAAGCTGCAAAATGGCACAGCAACTAATGTGGAATTTGCTCCTAGTCTCATTAATTTTAGTAATTTTGAAGGTCTGTTTAGCGACTATCCTACTACACGTTATAGCGAAGTTGGCGGGCAAAAGGTATTAAAGTTACAACAGCAAAACGGTGTATATATGTCAACTGGTGAATATTGTTGTCAGCGTAAAGATCTGGAACAAGTAATTACTGCAAATATTTCTACGCAATTTGTTACATCTATTTTGCGTTGCAGTGGAGTGATGGCAAAACTTCAATACCGTATCAGTACTGATAGTATGACATGGAACGCATGGCGGGATTTTTCGCCTGTTTTAGCAACCTTTCGCTATATAGATTTTCGTGTACAATTAGCGACATCTGACTTAGCAAAAACACCGGAAGTAAACCAATTTACGATTAATATTGATGTGCCGGACACAGATAAAGCTGGGATGGCTATAATAGCGAGTGGTGGATCAGATATTAGTTATGGATATAACTATTATACACTTCCTAGTGTACTGCCTACAGCAATTGGACAAGGGGTAAGGGCAGAGCTAATTAGTATAGCAAAAGATAAGTTTCGCTGTCGTGTGATCAATTCAACAGGGCAAGATGTTGACAATGGAAAAATAACTTGGATTTCAAAAGGCTACTAAATATAGTCTTTTATCATTTAGAGGAGAGATGTTTATGGCAAATTATAATGCTAATTTACCAGCAGATACAGATTTCATTGCAGATGGCCCAAAGGAAATACGTGAAAATCAGGAAGCATTGCGTGTTGATCAAATAGTAGATGCGGGAAGAGTGAAAGGTCTGGTGCCGGGAAATGGAAGTGGTCAAATTCCCATTTCAAATGGTAATGTAAATGTCGATTTGAATGCAGAAAAACTGCAAAATAAAACGCCTGCTGATTTCGCAGATGTAAATCATGTTCATGGGGTTGCGACAACAGCAAGTAATGGTATGATGTCAAATACTGATAAAGCAAAGCTAGATAGTATAGCTTCTAGTGCACAGCCAAATCAAAATGCATTTTCAAATATTTTAGTAGGTGGGACAACGATTCAGGCCGATAGTCAGACAGATGTCTTAGAACTTGCGTCAGGAGCAAATGTTACACTTGCTCCTGACGCAGCCAATGATAAAGTGACAATATCCGTTAGCGGCAAAGTTCCTAGTGCAAGTAATGCAGATTATGCCACGACTGCGGGGGCGGCTCCAGCAAATGGAGGTACGGCCAGTACTATAAGCGGAACGATAACCGGTAATCAAGTTATTGCTGATAGAGGTGATACTAATACTGATCTAGGAACCGCAAGGGAATTTCGGTGGAGAAATTACGGCAAAGGTCATACGATAATTGATAATAGTAAAGGAGAATATCCAGGTGGTAATACAAATCCACAAAATGCCTGGTCTGCAACATATCCAATACTTATGGGATACAACGGAAGTCAGACCTATGGGGTAAGAGTAGATAGTGCTCGAGTAGCAGATACTGCAGTAAGTGCCCCAGCTAATGGAGGAATATCTGATTCTTCTCATTATGGGGAAAGGTTGCGTAGAAATGATTCTGGAGACAATTACTCTGTTCAAACGAATTGGGATGGAACGTATTGGAATTTGAAGGGATATACTCCTAATGATGCTTATCATGCGCCTTGTAAGGTGGCTTATGCAGATAATGCGAACACCGTAGGTGGTCAAACTGTTGCACAGCTTCAAGCAACTTTATCGCCAGCCGCTAATGTGTCTATTTTAACAGGAGTAGTGAGTTCACATTGGGTTAGTACTCGTTCTTGGATTACCCATGGGTTTAGTACAGTTACCCATTATGCTTATACCCATGCAGTCGATTTGCCTTTACCAAGTGGATTTACCGCAAATCAATGTAAATTATTAGCTTTTGGTCCAACAGGTACATACACAACATCATCTTTTAGTATCGGTGAATTACCAGAAGCAGATAATAATCCAAGATATTATTCGTATATTGTGATAGGAGTGAAATAATATGTGGTATTTATTTAGAGGCACGTCTTGTATTGGTCTTTGCTCAGATGCACCAAATACCGAAATCTTAAAAGGGCAAGGAGTCGTTGCTATATTTAGTGAAAAAAATATACAGGTCGATAAAGCAGTCTTAGTAGAGGATGAAATTCAAGAAAAAATACCAACATTAGCAGAAAAAAGAACACAAGCGCTTATTGACCTTGATGCACAATACGATTCATATTTCACTGCGTTATCAAAATCATTAGGTCTGGCAATGCTAGATAATGACGCTGACTTAATTAATGAACTCAGAGCGGATTATGTTGAATTAAAACGAGTTTATGACGCTAATAAAGGAGAAATAGAAAATGGATAAACGTTGTTTTATATGTGGGTATAAAGAAAAAGAAGGTAAATGTGAAAATCCCAATTGTAGTCGTAGTAAGTAATGTAATTTTGTTTTTAAGGTAGGAATACTATTTTGCTATAGAGGCAGGTTTTTAACCTGCCTTTTTTATATTGAGGTGACAAATGGAAGCAATTATGCAGTTAATAATCACACAAGGGGCTGGAGTAGTAGCATTAACTATTGTATTTTACCAATATTATGCTATGCCTAAAAAAATCGAAATGAATAAAAAAATTATTGAAGCTTTAAAAAGAGTAATTGAAGAAAATGGCAAGACGATGCTGGCAGTGGTTAAGATTTTAAATAATATTTCAGAACGTTTGACAACTCATGAAAATAGGGCATGTGAATTAGAATACAAATTAGAAAGTATTACAGAAAATATTCAAAGAAGTTTGCAAACTATTAATGATTGCAGTGAAGAGATGAAAACTTCATTAACAAAAATAGAAATCTACTCAGGAAATAAAAAGTAGGTGATAGTATGATGCGTAAAATAATATGCTTTTTGGCGGATAATTGGGTTGGTGTTGTGATCTCGATGGTGTTAGCACTTTTTGTGTTTTGGGCGTTTGGCTTTATGTCAAACGCTCTTTTTAGTACTAAATTTGAACTATCATCCTGTTGGGCAGGTGTAGCCGCTATTAGTACAGCAGGAGTAGTTAGTTTAGGAAAGTATTGGACAGATTCCAAACATAACAGTCCTGTAAGTGAAATGCCAAATAGGGGGGATAAAAATGATATCTGAAGAATTTATCAATTGGATTGCGCCTGGAGTGCAAGAAATATGCAAAAAATATAACCTGTTTTCTAGTGTTTGTATTGCTCAGGCGGCACTTGAATCTGGTTGGGGTAGGTATACGATTGGAAAATATAATTTGTTTGGGCGTAAAGCGGTAGATGGAGATAAATCTATATTGGTTACGACTCAGGAGTGTTATGACGGAGAGTGGCAGAATATATCTGCGGCCTTTAAAGATTATGACTCTTTGGAAGATGCAATTGAAGATTATTGCGTCTTACTTACAGAAGAACCAGTCTATGCGTCTTGTCTGGAACAAACGACGGTAGAGGATTTCGTGAATACATTAGGACCAATCTATGCTACCGATCCTGAATATGCAAATAAGATACTGCAAACAATTGGTGCCAGTGAGTTACAAGAATATGATTAATAGATGGAATAGGGTAAAGCTGTGGTTACAGCGGGAATGGAAATTTGTCATAGTGTTATTCATGGGGTTTGTATTTTATGGATACTCCTGCTATGAATACGATAAATCAAGATCAGTGCCTATGAAGACAATTACCCAACTTTCTGCTGATGAGATAGTAAAAGCAATTAGCAAGCTTAATATTCCTGTGACTCCCACTGAAACTAAATTTATTACCCAAGAAATCGTAAAACGTGAACAATTGCCTCCTGGGATTATCTATGTAACAAAAAATCAGAAAGAAGCCGATGTTGAAGTTGATAAAATAGCAAAGTAAGATAAAGCCGACTTTTTGCTTAAAAACACCACAAACGATAATGGAACCATTACTAATAAATATTATGGTGTACATATGGAGAAGAAACATGAAATAAAATTAGGAGTATCTAATATAGATCACGAATTCTATATATCTGCGGGTACCAAAATAAAAATATAGATATGATTTTTCATAGCAAGGATTTGAAAAGAATAGATGGCGCTTCAGTAATGATGACTGTGGCACGGTTTTAAGAATAATATTATTTTTGTATTTTAGACATTTGTTGTAATGGCAGATGTCTTTTATATTACTAAATTTAAACTACTACAAATTATGTTTGGTGGGTGTCCACGTACACTATAATTTAGATTTTCAAAGGGAAGGAGATAGAGATTTGATGAGAACCAATGGTGTAGAGTACTGGTATTCTGTAACAGTTTTTATCGCAGCTAAGGGTACTCCCACAACCACACATCCTTCTTCTGGAGGGCATATGTGGTTTGGGTTGGAAGATTATACGAATGGTTATAAGATAGACTACTATGGGTTTGCGTCGGCAAATGGATTGCCATGGGGACCGGGAACAGTTGTAACCAATGATAATGAGACATATCAATATTCCGCTTATTGTATAAAGTTTCCTCTTACGAAAGAACAGTATGCAGCAATTAATGAATATGTCTATTTAACCATTGAACATAAAACATCTGGGATAATATGGGGCAATGAAGTATTTAATGGATACAGTGTATTCTCAAATAGTTGTGTTGACTTTACTTGGACTGCTCTTAGGCAAGCGGGGATTGGTAAAAGTCTCAACTTTTTTCTTGAGGATGGGCATTTGGTACCGACGTGGAATATACCTTTGCTAAAACAGGTTCACAAGCAATGGATGCCTGCATGGATTGCTGAGAACACATCTCCTTTTTATGGAGGTGTGGTAAATGATGAACGCACCAAGACTGAATACTGGGAACATGGTACAGGTGGCGCTGATGATTGGATGCCATCGGAAGAAAAGCATACTGTACCAATAAAAAATGTATCATTAGTAAAAGAAAGTTATAAGCAATGGACATCTGAAGGAGAATTAAATAACACAAGTTCTACGTATACTGATGTGGTCAACAATAATATTGACAGAATCAAATATGAGAAAGATGGTATTGAAGGAAATGATAATTGGGCATTGAGTAAGCAAGATGAAACTTTAATCATGTTAATTCCAAATAACTTAACCCCAATTGTCACTTCCAATGTTGAAATTGAGCAAACCGAACCCCAGATCCAAGAGTTGTTTAGTCAGAAAATGATAAGTATAGTCAAAGAAAAATCACAAGGTTATGAAAATGATTTTTCAAAGGAATTTCTAGCCAGTGAAAGTATTGAAGAGTTAAATGAAACACAAAAAAAATATTTTAGCCTTCATAATATAAGTCAGTTACAACAGCAAGACGAAAAATTTACATTTAACCAAGAAAAGTTTTATGAAAACTATGATGAAAAGTTCAAAAGCTTATCAAGAGACCTAGGAACGATATCCAATGACATGTTCACTCGATCTGACAGTTTAATGCTTCAAATGAATAAGTATTTATTAAATGCTTTTTCTAACAAAAGTCAAGATGATGAAGATATAGGTACTACTGTTGCTTTTCAGAGCAGTAATGGGGCATCTAATACTGTTTTTGTGCCTCAATATCAATCTAAGAGTGATTCTAGTCAAGTTTCCCTACAAAGTGGAGTAACAGCACAAGCAACAACTGTCAATATTGTAAACAATCTAGGAGTTACTCTGTCGGCGGTTTCTAATACTAGATGGAATGGAAAACAGCATGTAGTTGATGTGGAATTGAGCGCATAGTAGTGTTGTTTGTATTTTAGGTTAACAGTTAAAAATAAGAGAATTAAATATTCCAAAATGTATAACATCCGCGTTTGCAAGGTATAGTAAAACCATTGCACGCGGATGTTTTTGCTATTTTGGCAGCCTCAAAATAATATATAAATATCAGAATATAAAAACTTTTTCGCGAAACCTTGGCTTTTATATTTATTCTCGTATAATAGATATAAAGTAACATCTTTGTTAGTGTTACAAATGTATTTTTAAAATAGACAAGGGATAAAGTAGGCATTATAATAATAAGATCGACAAAAAAATGGAGAGTGAAAATATGAAAGCAGTAATTACAATTGTAGGACAAGATCGGGTTGGTATTGTAGCTATGGTCAGCGAAATTTTAGCAACGAACAGTGTAAATATTTTGAATATCAACCAAAATATTTTAGAAGGCTTTTTTAACATGGTAATGATTGTTGATATGGGCAGTAGTAAGATTAGTTTAAAGGATTTACAACAAGTTCTTAAAGGAAAAGGGCAAGAACTTGGACTGGATATTAAATTGCAGCACGAAGATATTTTCCAGATTATGCACCGAATATAATAGTAAGGGGGAACGTTGATGTTAACAATTCAAGAAATATTAGAAACAAACCGGATGATAGAACAAAACAATTTTGATGTTCGCACAATTACATTAGGAATTAGCTTACGGGATTGTTGTCATCCTGATATAAAAGTATTTTGCCAGAATGTGTATGAAAAAATTACTCGTGCTGGCGAACATTTAGTACGTACGGGCGAAGATATTGAAGCTGAATATGGAATTCCCATTATCAATAAACGTATATCTGTAACGCCGATTGCAATTGTTGCCGAGAGCTGTCATGCCGATAGTTACGTTCCGGTGGCTCATGCTTTGGATGCTGCGGCAAAAACCGTTGGTGTTAACTTTATTGGTGGTTTTTCTGCGTTAGTCGAAAAGGGGTATACAAAAGGGGATCGAATACTCATTCAATCCATTCCAGAAGCTTTAGCCCAAACAGAGCGGGTATGTTCTTCCATCAATTTAGCCTCCACAAAGGCTGGCATTAACATGGATTGTGTCCGTGAAATGGGACAAATTATTAAGCGTACAGCGGAACTTACTAGTGATCGTGATGCTTTAGGCTGTGCAAAGTTAGTAGTATTTGCTAACGTTCCAGAAGATAATCCATTTATGGCTGGTGCTTTTCATGGCGTTGGTGAAGCAGAAAAGGTAATTAGTGTAGGGGTTAGTGGTCCTGGTGTGGTAAAAAGGGCCTTAGAAGAAGTAAGAGGAAAAGATTTTAGTGCTGTTGCTGAAACCATTAAGAAGACAGCCTTTAAAATTACTCGAGTAGGACAGCTTGTAGCTCAAGAGGCTTCTAGGCGTATGGGGGTTCCTTTTGGTATTATTGATTTATCTTTGGCGCCTACACCAGCAGTCGGAGATAGTGTGGCTCATATCTTGGAAGAAATGGGCTTAGAAAGCTGTGGCGCTCCTGGAACGACTGCAGCCTTGGCTATATTAAATGATGCGGTCAAAAAGGGCGGGTTAATGGCGTCTTCTCATGTTGGCGGACTAAGTGGGGCTTTCATTCCTGTTAGTGAAGACGCAGGGATGATTGCTGCTGTAGAACGTGGCAGCTTAACATTAGAAAAATTAGAAGCCATGACTTGTGTCTGTTCTGTAGGACTCGATATGATTGCAGTAGCTGGAGATACTTCAGCAGCTACTATTTCTGGTATTATTGCTGATGAAGCTGCTATTGGTATGATTAATAATAAAACCACGGCAGTACGTATTATTCCTGTACCTGGCAAGAAAGTTGGTGACAGTGTGGAATTTGGCGGTCTTTTAGGATATAGTCCAATCATACCTGTCAATACATTTAAATCCGATGACTTTATTGCTCGCGGTGGTAGAATTCCTGCACCAATTCGCAGTTTGACAAATTAGTAATATTGTTTTAAATTAAAACATAACCCTTTCTAATTATAGAAAGGGTTTCTTTTCTACTTAAAAAAGCTTAATTTGGAGGATTTATGCGTATTACAAAAGCCATCAAACAACAAATGTTGTCCATATTAGAAGAGTGTTACCAGGGGACATCAACGGCACTACATTATTCTTCTCCATTTGAATTACTCATTGCTGTAGTGTTATCTGCTCAGTGCACTGATGAGAGGGTAAATATCATTACGGCGCGTTTGTTTCCAGAATATAATACGCCAGCAAAAATAAGAGATATGGGCAAAGATAAATTAGAAGAGTATATTAGAGATTGTGGTTTATTTCATAGTAAAGCGCGGAATATCTTGGCTACCTGCGAAATTCTATGCCAGAAATATGGCGGAGAAGTGCCACAAACTTTTGATGAATTGATTACACTTCCGGGTGTTGGCAGAAAAACAGCCAATGTAGTTTTGAGTCAGTTATTTAATATTCCGGCCATTGCTGTAGACACTCATGTATTTCGTGTGTCAAACCGATTAGGATTAGCAAAGGGAGAAACACCGATTGCCGTTGAAGAAGGGTTAATGAAAGCAATTCCTAAAAGTCAATGGAGTGATGCTCATCATTGGCTTATATGGCATGGTCGAAAGGTATGTAAAGCGCGCAAACCTGCTTGTGGTACCTGTCCATTAGTTGCGATTTGTCCGAGTAAATATATTTAAGACTTCGAGGGATCCTATAGAAAGTTGTGATTTTCTGTAGGAGTGATATAATATTAAAGTAATTTAATCGGCAGGGGGAATAAAATCATGTCTAAAAAGATCGTAAGTATCTTACTTATTTTGTTTGTACAAGTATTTCTAGTTGCAGGATGTTCCGGTAATACCGGAAATTCAAGCAGTCAGCCAGTACCTGAGAGTGCACCAAAACAAACAGCTACCAAGAAAAATAGTGTGGCGAAATTTGAAACTTCAAAGGGGAATTTTACAGTCGAACTATTTGAAGATAAAGCACCAGTTACTACGAAAAACTTTATTGATCTAGTAAACAAGAAATTCTATGATGGATTGATTTTTCATCGAGTCATTGACGGTTTTATGATACAAGGTGGCGATCCTAAAGGTACTGGTACAGGCGGACCGGGATATACCATAAAAGATGAGTTTCATCCTGATCTAAAACATGATAGTGCGGGGATTCTTTCTATGGCTAATGCAGGACCGAACACAGGTGGTTCTCAGTTCTTTATTACTTTAGCACCTACACCATGGTTGGATAATAAGCATGCTGTATTTGGTAAGGTGATTACAGGGTTAGATGTTGTGCAGGGAATTGGTAAAGTAAAAACAGGTTCCATGGATAAGCCTGTGGAAGATGTTGTAATCAAGAAAATTACCATTGAACAGCCATAAAAAAATGCCATATACCTACATCGTTCAGTGCGCAGATGATACCTTATATACTGGTTGGACTGTTGATTTAGAAAAACGAATGATCGCCCACAATAAGGGTGTTGGCGCAAAATATACCAGTAGTCGTGTTCCAGTTGTACTTGTATACTGGGAACAGCAGGAGAGTCAAAGTACAGCACAGAAAAGGGAAGCGAGTATAAAAAAACTTAACCGTAGTCAGAAGCTGACTTTAATTCGAGAATTTACTCAAAGTAACATAACGTAGAAAATAAAAAGCGCAAAGTAAGCTTGCAGGCAAACTTACTTTGCGCTTTTTGATTCAAGGAAGTTTTTTTTGACACAATGCGTTTTACAAGCTACAATAATAAAGAAAAAATTTAAGCAATGCAGGTGAATAGATGTGAGTGTATTAACAGTAGAAAATGTAACACATGGCTTTGGTGGCAGACAAATTTTAGAAAATGCATCCTTTCGTCTCTTAAAGGGAGAGCACGTAGGTTTAATTGGGGCAAACGGTGAAGGTAAATCTACCTTTTTAAATATTATTACAGGACAGTTAATGCCAGACGAAGGTAAGGTAGAATGGTCGAATCGAGTAACAGTAGGTTATTTAGACCAGCATACAGTACTACAAAAAGGGAAAAGCATACGAGAAGCTCTTCGCGAGGCTTTTCAAGGTATGTTTGATCTAGAAGCTGAAATGCTGGGGATTTATGATAAAATGGGAGATGCATCACCCGCAGAATTAGATAAGATGATGGAAGATGTAGGCGAGATTCAGACTATTTTAGAGTCTAACGGATTTTACATGATTGATGCAAAAATTCTAGAAGTCGCCAATGGTTTAGGGTTAGCTGATATCGGCCTTGACCGAGATGTAGCTGATTTAAGTGGTGGCCAAAGAACAAAAGTACTATTAACAAAGCTATTATTACAAAATCCAACGATTTTATTATTAGATGAACCAACTAACTATCTAGATGTGGAACATATTGAATGGTTGAAACGTTATTTGAAAGAGTATGAAAATAGCTTTATTTTAGTTTCCCATGATATTCCTTTCTTGAATGAAGTTGTTAATGTTATTTATCATGTAGAGAATACGATTTTGACCAGATATACTGGGGACTACGAGCAATTCCAACAACTTTACAATATTCGCAAAGGTCAGGAATCAAAAGCTTATGAAAGGCAGCAGCAGGAGATTGATCGCCTAGAGGATTTTATTTCTCGCAATAAGGCGCGGATTTCCACAACTGGCCGGGCAAAAAGTCGACAAAAACAGCTTGATAAAATGGAAGTGCTAGAAAAGCCAAAAGAAAAACCAAAAGCAACCTTTCAATTTAAAGAAGCTAGAACACCTAGCCGTATGATTGTAGAAGCAAAGGATCTGGTATTGGGTTATGATGAACCCTTAACTAGGCCTGTTACCTTTCAGCTAGAGCGGGGACAAAAAGTTGCCATTCGTGGTGTCAATGGGTTAGGTAAAACCACATTATTAAAAACCATACTAGGAAAAATTCAGCCTGTAGCAGGAAAAGTAGAACTTGGTGACTTTTTGTATCCTAGTTATTTTGAACAAGAATCCAATCGTAATAACAACAATACAGCGATGGAAGAAGTATGGGAAGAATACCCGGGATTAACTCATTTTGAAGTGCGTCAAGCTTTAGCACGCTGTGGCCTTACTAATGATCATATTACCAGTCAAATGATGGTACTAAGTGGTGGCGAAAATGCAAAAGTACGTTTATGCAAGTTAATGTTAACCGAAGCAAACTGGCTTGTAATGGATGAACCTACCAATCATTTAGATGTGGATGCCAAAGCAGAGTTAAAAAAAGCGTTAACAGAGTTTAAAGGGACAGTACTGTTAGTATCCCATGAACCAGAGTTCTATGAAGATTGGGTAACACATATTTGGAATGTTGAAGATTGGACAACTAAAGTCGTTTAACCTGTTAAGAAAAGACTTGGCTTGTGCCAAGTCCTCGAACGCAGGCAGAGGCCTTAGTCGTTCTTACTTGGAATCAAGAAAGTGTTATACTTTCTGATTCCGCAAAAAAGGCTCTTCCTTAAAGGAGAGCCTTTTTCTTATGCAGCTATAACAAATTAAATAAATCAACTGGATAATTTAGGAATATTGCAGGATTTTAGGTAAATATAGCGAAATAACGGACTAAAGGCTAGAAAGATGGAGGAAAGTAATATGGTTAGCAGATTCAAAGTATTGGTTGCAGGAATTTTATTTTGTACAATTCCAGTGGTAGTATATGCGGCTCAAGCTCCATTTAGAGAAGGGGATCAAGGGGCGGAAATTGCATCCATACAGATGAAATTAAGAGAGAAAGGCTATCCGATTACCAAAGCCGATGGAAATTTTACGGCGGAAACCACAAAGGCTGTTATTGGATTTCAAAAAAAAGAAAAGCTTAAAGCAGATGGAATTATTGAAGAAAAGACCTATTTAACTTTAATGGGCAAAAACATAAAAAGGAACGACGAAAGTGCCAACGAAAAAGCAAAGCAAATTACAGATACTGCCTTAGGGTTTGTTGGAAAACCCTATAAATTTGGTGGTAGTACACCCAGTGGTTTTGATTGCTCAGGATTTGTTCAATATGTATTTGCTAAAAAGAATATTGCACTGCCACGTACTGCCGATACCCAATTTAAGATAGGAAAAATAGTACCCAAGAACAAGTTAGGGCAGGGAGACTTGGTTTTTTTTAGCACCTATGAACCTGGTGCCTCTCATTGTGGCATTTATTTAGGGCAGGGTAAATTTATTCATGCATCGAGTCATGGTGTCATGGTCAGTCAATTAGAGGAGACTTATTGGAAGACTAGGTACATAGGCGCAAGACAAGTAATTTAGCTAAAAAAGTAGCACTTAAAAATAAAGATGTCTTTTAATGCTTGACACTTGTGTAAAGTTTTGTTATATTATCATTAAATCAATAATTAAGTGTAAATACGATGAGTAGGATAAGTAAGTTAGTGGCATTTTACAGAGAGCCAGGGGGTGGTGTGACCTGGTAAATGTGCTGATTGAAATACACCTAGGAGTAGCAGGTTGAAAAGGTAAAAGTAGACCGTGCCGGAATGCCACCGTTATTGTAGGCTAGAGTATCAGGTAATTATGCCTCGTACTTGAAATGATGAATTAGCTTGCAGTGCAAGCAGGGTGGTAGAGCGAGTGATAACATCTCGTCCCTGTATAGGGATGAGGTGTTTTTTATTTTATCTAAAATTAAGGGGGATATAGAATATGATTATAGTAATGGGACCAGAAGCAACAAAAGGTCAAGTCAATGTGGTAATGGATAAATTAATTGCCTTAGGTTTAAAAGTACATTTATCAGAAGGGGCAACTCGTACAATTATCGGTATTATTGGTAACAAACAGTTAATTGCAGATTTACCGATTGAAGCGATGGATGGTGTTGAAAAAACAGTTTCAGTAACTGCGGATTACAAACTAGTTAGCCGCGAATTTAAGCAGGAAGATACAATTGTAGATGTTGCAGGTGTGAAAATTGGCGGAAATTACTTGTCTGTTATGGCTGGACCTTGTGCTGTGGAAAGTCGGGAACAGTTATTGGAATCTGCCTTTATCGTAAAAAAGGCAGGGGCCCAGTTTTTGCGTGGGGGAGCTTACAAGCCTCGTACTTCTCCCTATGCATTTCAAGGATTAGAAGTGAAGGGACTGGAAATGTTAGCGGAAGCAAGAGAGAAAACAGGGCTCAAGATAGTTACAGAAGTAGTCGATGTAGAATCCGTTCCTGTAGTGAGTGCTTATGCAGATATGCTGCAAATTGGTTCTCGTAATATGCAAAACTTCCAACTATTGAAAACTGTAGGAAAAACGAATAAGCCAGTACTTTTAAAACGTGGTTTATCAGCTACGATTAATGAATGGTTAAATGCTGCCGAGTATATCATGAGTGAAGGTAATTATAACGTGGTGCTATGTGAGCGTGGTATTCGGACTTACGAAGAATACACAAGGAATACATTAGATTTAAGTGCAGTGGCTGCAGTGAAGAATATTAGCCATTTACCAATTATTGTAGATCCTAGCCATGGAACAGGTCGTTGGAAGTTAGTGGGTCCTATGGCACGGGCTGGCATTGCTGCTGGTGCAGATGGTTTGATGATTGAAGTGCATCCAAATCCAGCAGAAGCGTTATCGGACGGTAAACAATCTTTAACCCCTGAGAATTTTGAACTTACCATGCAAGAAGTGGCTACTATTGCAAGTGTGATGGGGAAAGTAATGTCATGAAGTCCATGTGTATCACAATTATAGGATTAGGATTAATTGGTGGTTCACTCGGATTGGCGTTGAAGAAACGCTGTGGGCAGGACGTGGTTGTAACAGGGGTCGATTACGATCTAGTTACTTTGCAGCAAGCGATAGAACGTGGTGCGGTAGATTATAGTACTAACGACGTGGGAAAAGGCGTAGAAGAGGCAGATGTGATCTTTTTATGCACTCCAGTTCTGCAAATGCTACCAATTATAGAAGAGTTCCTGCCTTATGTTAAAAAAGGTTGCATTATCACAGATGTAGGGAGTACAAAAGGTTTTTTAGCAGAAAAGATATTGGATATTATACCCGAAGGTATTGACTATGTGAGTGGCCACCCTATGACGGGGATAGAACAAAGTGGTATTATGGCAGCAGATCAGGGATTGTTTAAAGATAAATGGTATATTGTGATCCCAGAGGCATCCACTTGTTCTAAGGCTGTACAGACTATTAGTCAGGTTATTACTTGGACAGGGGCAAGAATTACAACAATGGGCTTGAATGATCATGATCAGTGTGCAGCCATCATAAGTCATGTTCCCCATGTGGCTGCAGCGGCACTTGTTAATCTACTAGGCCAGTATCCAAATTTAGAGGAAAGTTTTAAACTTGTGGGAGGAGGCTTTCGTGATACAACAAGGATAGCTTCCTCTAATGCAGATATGTGGGCAGATATTTGTCTTACAAATGCCCGGCCTATAACAGATAGTTTATTAAAGATGAAAGAGCTGCTTAATGAGATGATAGAAGCTATGGAAAAGAGTGATAGACCAGCTATCCACCATTTTTTCAAAAGAGCAAAAGCTCGACGTGATGCACTAATAACAAAAACAGACTCCCAAATCATTTTTTAATGTAGCTTGGGAGCCTGCTTTTTATTGGGTTACTTTTGACCAGTTGGCATTAATAATCTCTGCCATAAGTTTTTTCCCTTCAATGTCCAGATGCAATCCATCTGTAGCATAGTGAAGAGGTAAAGCTTGATTTTCATCGGCAAAATAGGGTGCGATATCAACATAATACCGTTGCTGGCGGATAAAAGTATTGACAGTGGCAAATTCCTTTTGCCAATTTTGAACTGTATCTTCATCAAATGCTTGTGCAATAGCTGTAGGATTAATAGGTGGGAGGGTCAGGAATATTGGACGAATGCCATGGAGCAAACATTTGTCGCGAATGGCAGTAAGATCTTTAATTACCTGACTAGCTGGTATCCCACCACGCAAACTATTAGAGCCTCCCATGATGATAAGGAATTTGGGATGAAAGGGGAGAACATCGTCATCAAATCGGTTTGCCATAGCCTCGGAAGTATCACCACTTTTCCCTAAGTTGGCAGTGGGGAAAGACAAATAGGTTTGAAAGCTATATTCTAAATCCGCTGGTGAATAAGATATAGCACCACCGCCATGGGTTATGCTATCACCGAAAGTAGCTGCATATTTACCAACATCACGAGTAACAACAAAAGATTCAGCATCAGAATATACGCCGATGGCTTTTCCATTATCGTCAAGGCCCCGAACCCGCCAGAAGTAAGTGCCAGGAGTAAGTAAGGGCATTTCGTCGTAGCAGTCTGTTCCCATTTTAATGATTTGGTTCCTAATACGATGGCGAGAAGGCTCCACACCATTAGGATTCTCTGGTGAAGCTGTAGTTAGCTCCACTTCATAATTAGTTGCTCCAGCAATGGGAATCCAGGAATAGACAGGATAAAGGGGCATGGGCATGTTAGCAGCCTTATAGCCCGTATTGGAAATTGGTTTAAGTACTTGAGGTAGTGAATGGTCAATGAAAATTTCTGTAGCGTCAGAAAATACACCAATTGGATTTCCCGCGAAATCTAGAGCACGTACTCGCCAATACAAATGATTACTAGGGTATGTGGAAAGGTTTATACTATAACCATTAGTAAATACTTCACGAGTTGAAAATACCTGATATTCTGATGGAAGTATACCATTCGGATTCTCTGGTTGCATGCTTAGAAATTCAATTTCATAATAAACCGATCCTGGGAGGATTGTCCATAATAACATAGGAATATTGGGAGCTGGGGCATGAATGGGGTAATGTATCAAAGCCGCAGGCTTTTCGGTCTCCTTATGGAATTTTGTATCTATGATAGGAATGGCTTCTGAATAGTAACCCAGAGGATGATGAAAGAGGCTATGAGCAGATACTCTAAGGTAAGTACTTTCAGGAAAATTTTGATCGATTATTATTGAATTGTCAAAGGTACGATATTTGATAACACGATGATAAGGAATCATGGAGGATTTGTCTGGAGTTTGTTCAGGAATATGATTTAGGACTTCAACTTCGTAGTATGCGAAGTAAGGTATTTTCGACCAGGTTATTGTATATTTATCTTCTATGCGATTTATATTTAAAGAAGGCTTATAATTACCAAATCCCACTCTTTCATTGCTTTCAACAAAATATAGGATACTTATTACTATTACTAATAAAATTAACAGTCGTCTCATGCATAACACCTACTTACTTAACTTGTATAAGAGTTCTTACAATTTTTTTTTACTCTTTGCTTCATGTTACCATAAATTGGTCAGTATTACCATTGGGATTCTTTAATGTTAGTTATATTATGTCAACTTTAGCAGAATTTATGGATAAAATCAATAAAAAAGCTACTGGTTACTACCAAAGGCGGCAACCAGTAGTTTTTTGCGGAATCAGAAAGTATAGCACTTTCTTAATTCGTAACATATTTCTTAAAAGTACAAATCCCGGGAACCTTCTTCAATTTCTTTAAGACGTTTGATAGTTTCAGTGCGTATACTTTCCTGTGGTATAGAGGCAAGGTTCTTTGTAATCATAGTTTCTCCTACTTTTTTCAGAGAATCATCTGCGTAATCAATGAGATACTCTTTAAAAGTTAATAAAGCATTTGGTAAACAAACATTTTGTATTTCGCCGCTTTTAGCCAGACTCATAAATCTGTCTCCAGTACGACCTTGACGGTAGCAGGCAGTACAGTAGCTAGGGATAAAGTTTTTTTCACATAACATACGGATAATCTCGTCGGGTGAACGATCATCACCTGTTTTAAATTGCATAGCTTCCTTAACAGTATCTGAGTGGTCTTGACTTTGCTGGTAACCGCCCACGCCCGTACAGGAACCCGCACTGATTTGAGAAACTCCATAAGTAAGCAGGGTGTCTCTGAGTTTTGGATGTTCTCTAGTAGACAAAATAATACCCGTATAAGGCACCGCTAAACGCATAACTGCAATTATTTTTTTGAAACTTTCATCGTCGACCAGATGCGGGAAATTTTCTAGGCTAATGCCATCAGCTGGTCTTAGACGAGGTACTGAAATGGTATGAGGACCTACGCCGAATGTTCGCTCCAGATGCTCAGCATGTAAGAACATGGATACTGTGTCATATTTATAGTCATATAGTCCATAGAGAACACCAATTCCCACATCGTCAATACCTGCTTGCATAGCTCGATCCATTGCTGTAGTATGCCAATTATAATCTTTTTTTGGACCGCTGTGGTGTAGTGCTTCATAAGTAGGGCGGTGGTATGTTTCCTGAAACAGGATATACGTGCCTATGTCAGCATTTTTTAATTTTCGGTATTCGTCAATAGTAGTGGCAGCAACATTAATATTAACACGTCGAATGCTGCCGTTTTCATTTGTTACGCTATAAATTTCTTTAATTGTATCGACAACATAGTCAATGGAACAATTTAGATTATCTTCACCAGCTTCAACAACAAGACGTTTGTGGCCTAAAGATTGAATGATAGCTACTTCTTGTCTAACTTCTTCCAGTGATAAGTGGCGACGTAGTTGTTCTTGATTGCCGCTGCGATAACCACAATAAGAACAGTCGTTAATACAATGGCTAGAGATGTAAAGCGGTGCAAATAGTACAATTCGTGTACCGTAAATAGCTTGTTTAATATCAGCAGCCACCGCATAGATCGATTCTAACAGATCTGGATCGGTGACTTCTAAAAGAATCGCTACCTCAGCAGCTGATAAGCCTTGATATTGCTCAGCTTTAATAATAATGTTGGTTACAAGTTCCTTATCCTGTGCTTTACTTTTCGCTTCCTGGAGTAATTGAAGAATTAGAGTATCGTTAATAAACGCATCAGATGTTCGTTCGTTAGATGAAATCAATTAGGTGGCCCCCTTATCGTAATTGGTTTACACGAAGAAGCCTCCGTGTTTATTTAACAAGATAGGAAGTCCTCCTTTTGTCGATGACAAAAGAGAACTTCCTATCTTGTTCATCGTGTTTATCCAGTAATACATTTTTTTATCTGTATACATTATATAGTAAAAGTTAATAAGAATATATAGTTTTAAAGAAAAGTTATTGTTTTTATTATGCACAAATGGACTTTAACAGCATATAATGCTATGAGAATTATAGGAGGTGTATTAGGAATGCTTAATGATGAGGATCGAAAACATAAGGGAGATTATGAAGATAAATATATGGCAGATGGAAATAATACAGATATGATTCATGTACATATGTTTACGACAGAGGTAGATGTTGCTGATGATCATCAACATGTACTTTTAGGCGTGAGTGGGCCTGCTCGTATGGAAGGAAGATCCCACGTGCATCAAATTCGTACAAGAACATCCTTTACAACAGAGAATCGGCACTGTCATTGGCATTTGGTGGATATTATGACGGACTGCGCAGTTGCCATGCCTAACGGCACTCATACCCATTATTTTGCAGGACGAACAAGTATGAATGATGATCATTGTCATCATTTTGCAGATGTAACGACTTTAGGGCCTGATAGATGCTTAGAAGAAGATGATGATGAGGATGAAGATTGTATATTTCCTCCTAAGGACTGCAAATATAAATATAAATATAAACGTCCTGAGGATGAAGAGTTTAATTAAGAAAAAGGGCATCTACCAACTGATTGGTAGATGCCCTTTTTGTAATCAGAAAAGCATATATAAAATTCTTTTACTTTTAAAATATTTTTTTATGATAAGTTATAATAAATACCGCATATTACCATACTAAGTATGGAGGTGTTGTATGTTATTAAGTTGGATGATGATGAAACTTATGGATCCCTCAATCGATGAGGCAACGAGAAAAATGCTGACAGAGGATTACCCGGATAATCCTTTTCTGATGGTGACTGTAGCTGAAAAGTTATCACCTCGTGCTATGATGGAAGCTGCTATGCGTGCAGAGGCTGGTAAGGAATTAACTCGTCCCCTTGGTAGTCCCATTGTGTTATCACCTTGGGATAAAATCTTACTAAATCCTAGGCAATTATTTGAACTACCACCCCCCGATTACAAAAATATTGATATGAAGACTGTAATTGGTCCAAGGGCAAAGAAACCCTTACAATTAGATATACCTATAATGATTACAGGTATGTCCTATGGCGGATCGTTAAGTCTACCGATAAAAGTAGCCTTAGCGAAAGGTTCGGCACTGGCGGGCACATCTACCAATACTGGTGAATCTGCTGTTACAGGGGAAGAGCGTGGTGCTGCAAAATACCTTATTGGACAATACCATCGTGGTGGCCAACTAAGTGGTAAAGAACAATTAGGTCAATTAGATGCAATCGAAATTCAATTAGGACAAGGTGCTTGGGGGGGCGCAGTTACTGAAACAATGAAGGCAGATAAAATTGGCGAACATCTAAGAAAAGCTTGGCATTTAGAAAAAGGAGAGGATGCTACGGTATATGCCCGTATGCCAGGGAAAAATACAACGCAAGATTATATTACGATGATTAATGAAATGAAAGCCCAATATGATGTTCCTGTAGGAGTGAAAATAGCTGGTACGGATTACATAGAATATGAATTGGCTGTGATAGCAAAAACGCAAGCAGATTATATTGTAGTAGATGGTTCAGAGGGCGGGACTGCAGTTGCGAACCCTACATTACAGGATAATGTGGGCTTGCCTACTTTTCATACACTAGTGAGAACAGTAGATTGGCTAACAAAAAATAACTTACGGGATAAATTTAGTGTTATCGTTGCTGGTGGTTTAACGACCCCTGGTCATTTTTTAAAAGCTCTTGCCTTAGGAGCGGATGCTGTTTATATTGGATCCATTGCTCTCCTGGCGGCACTTCATACACAGATGACAAAGGCCTTGCCTCAGGCTCCTCCTTCCCAAATGCTATTATATACAGGTAAGCTTACAGATAAACTAAATGTTGATGCAGCAGCCCTTCATTTGGCGAAGTTTTTAGACTCTTGTAAAATTGAGATGCAATTAGCAGTGCAGGCAGTTGGCAAGAGTAGTATTACTGAACTAAATCGTAGCGATATGGTAACCGTAGAGAAGGACTTGTCTGAGTTTGCAGCCATTCGATATGCCGGCAGTCACCGGAATGATCAACAGGAAAACAAATGCTAAATGTATGAATATAAGGATAAGGGCCTCTTCTATATGGAGAGGTCCTATTCATATTCTCTCCAGCCAATCAAATTCACAAAGAGTACGTTTCTAGTCATTTCTTTTATAAGAGATGATAAATATGGTATTTTTCTAGTTATTTTTTAATAGTTTGTTAGTAGCGAAATAAAAAACTGGTGGTGAAGATCAGATGGGGGCTCCCCAGATATTGGCGATTGGGACAGCGGTTCCAAACTATACGTTACAGCAGCAGGAAATAAAACAATTTGCCACTAGTATTTTCCGTTCTCATATGGACAATCTTGAGCGTTTGCTTCCAGTATTTGAAAATAGTTGTATTAAAACTAGGTATTTATCTCAGCCTTTAGAGTGGTATAGTACTCCTCATACCTTTGCAGAAGCAAATCAAGTATACGAAAAAGTGGCATTGGACCTTTCAGAAGAAGCGGCTTTACAAGCTATGACGAAGGCTAATATTCAGCCTATGGATATTGGTATGGTCTTATTTGTTTCGTCAACGGGAATTGCAACCCCAACCTTAGATGCAAAGCTGATTCAGCGGTTAGGATTATCACCTCACACCGGAAGACTGCCTATTTGGGGGCTCGGCTGCGGTGGAGGTGTAGCTGGTTTGGCACGTGCTAGTGAATTGGCTTATCATTTTACTGGAAAAGCAGTGTTATTGGTAGCTGTTGAACTTTGCAGTCTTACTTTCCAAAGAAATGATTATTCGAAAGCCAATGTAGTTGGTACGAGTCTCTTTGGGGACGGAGCAGCAGCGGTTTTACTATCTATGGGTGAAGACAGTGGTCCAGTTGTCCTAGGTAACTACAGTACCTTATTTTCTAATTCGGAAGACATCATGGGATGGGAACTGGTTGATTCAGGGCTAAAAGTACGATTTTCTCGAGATATTCCTAGTATCGTTCGTCGTCATCTGCCAGAGTTGGTAAAAAGCGCCTGTGATAAATGGGAAGTTGATCAATCGGCAATTCACCATTATATTGTGCATCCCGGTGGTGTAAAAGTTTTGGATGCATATCAGGAAAGCCTTCAGATAAAAAAGGATCAATTATTATATGCACATGAGATATTAAGGGATTATGGGAATATGTCTAGTGTATCCGTGCTATTTGTTTTAGATAGGTTTATGGCGAAGACCCCCAGAATGGGGTATTATGGAATATTACTGGCACTAGGGCCAGGATTTAGTGCAGAACAGGTCGTGTTTAAATGGTAGGGCAATGTGTTTGGCTTATGGTTATATTATTACTTATCCAGCGTACAGTAGAACTTTATATTGCGAAGAAGAATCGTAAGTGGGCATTAGAATCTGGTGCGCAAGAATTTGGAAAAGAACATTATCCTTGGTTTTTTGTTTTGCATGGAGGATGGCTACTTGGCTGGGTATTAGAAGTTAGTTTATATGGGCACAATATAAGTGAATTATGGTTTTTATGGCTTAGTTTATTTATTATTGCCCAAGGAATAAGGTACTGGTGTATAGTAAGTCTTGGACGTTTTTGGAATACTCGCATCCTTGTTATTCCTGGAAGGCCACTTGTTTCAAAAGGTCCCTATAAATTTATAAAACATCCTAACTATGTGGCTGTAGCTATCGAATTAATTGCTGTGCCCCTTTTGTTTGATGCAGTAATAACCGCGGGTACTGCTACCGTATTCAACGGGTGGTTACTCTTAAATGTTCGTATACCTGCAGAAGAGAGGGCTTTACAATAAATAAATCCCTGGCAACATTGCCAGGGATTTATTTATTGTAAAGCTCTCGAACGTTCTTCAGCAAAAAGGTAGAACAACGAAAGAGAAGGCTAAAATAAGAACAAATATATAAGTGAGAGCCTAAAAATGGGGTTGAAGTAAAATGGAAGGTAATAAATGTATATTTTTTTTTGGATTATGTACATAATAGTAGGGTTAAGGGATTAGGAGGGTAAAAATGGAAGTATTTTTAGGTATTGATGTAGGCTCGGTTAGCACTAATATTGTAACAATTGATCAAGCAGGAGAACTGAAAGACTCTTTATATATTCGTACCCAAGGTAGACCAATTGATGCAGTACAAAATGGACTTGCAACGATTTATAAGCGCAATACGAATATAATTGTAAAAGGGGTGGGAGCTACTGGCAGTGGTCGACAAATGACGGGGATTATAGTTGGTGCGGATTGTATTAAAAATGAAATAACGGCCCATGCTGTAGCAGCTTTACATAGCATACCTGATGTACAAACGGTAATAGAGATTGGTGGTCAGGATTCGAAAATAATCATTATACGCAATGGTATAGTAACGGACTTTGCCATGAATACAGTTTGTGCTGCGGGTACAGGATCTTTTTTAGATCAGCAGGCTGCGAGATTAAATCTGCCTATTGAGGAATTTGGTACTCGAGCGTTTGAATCAACATCACCTGTTCGAGTTGCTGGTCGCTGTGCAGTATTTGCCGAATCTGATATGATCCACAAACAGCAAACGGGTCATCAAATTTCAGATATTTTAAGTGGCTTGTGTCATGCTTTAGTGCGAAATTATCTAAATAATGTAGGAAAAGGGAAGCCTATTCAAGGGCCCATACTGTTTCAAGGAGGGGTAGCTGCTAATAAAGGAATGAAGAGAGCCTTTGAAGAGGCCCTTGGTTGTGAGGTAATTATACCACCTTATTATAATGTAATGGGGGCTCTAGGAGCTGCGGTGCTAGCAAAAGAAAAAGTGAAGGATCAGAATAATACTGCCTTTCGTGGATTTGATATTATCGATTACCAATATACGCCTCGTAGTTTTGAATGCGACGGCTGCCCTAATTCATGTGAAATAGTGGAACTAAAAATAAATAATAAAACTGCTTCCTTCTGGGGAGATAAATGTGGTAAATGGAATAACTAATAAGGGAGTAATAAAAATTACCCCCTTATGGTCGTTGGATTATTCTGCTTGATTGTTTAATTGGTTTTGGGCTGCGACACTAAGACGACTGTTAAGCTGACTGATATGTTGGTCCATATCCTGAGACATTTGTGTAAATAGTTGTTTTGCTGTTTGGTCATCAGTGGATTGAGCAAATGAGGCATAGGTTCCTTTTGCAGATTCAGCGGCAGCAACTGCTTTTTGCAAATCTTTTTGTACAGTCATGACAAATCCTCCTTTTTGTACCGAAATAAACTTACATTTAATAGTATTGTACAGTTGCCATGCATTTATAATTGGCAATAAATTCAAAATTTTAAATAAGAACATTATTACGAATAACAGTATGTATGTTTGGTGTTAGGTGAATAAGTGAATTAAAATAACGTAGTGGAGTGATTCGTTTTGTCAGTACGTATAGGAGTGCCCCGTGGTCTGCTTTATTATTACTACGGAGAACTGTGGGGGAATTTTTTTAATAAACTTGGTGCCGAGATGATAACTTCTAGACCGACATCTAAAGAAACTTTAAACTGTGGTAGTACTCTTGATGGAGTATGTTTGCCTGTAAAAGCTTACTTTGGTCATGTTATTGAAATTCATCAAAAAGTTGATTACATATTTATGCCACGTATTGTTAGCGTAGCAAAAGGACAATATACTTGCCCAGAATTAATCGGATTGACTGATATGGTACGAAGTAATTTAACTAATTTGCCGCCACTTATCGATGAGAATATTAGCTTATTAAAAAATAAAAGGCAATTGTATCAGTCCATTATTGGGGTAGGTGAAATACTGGGTAAGGGTGCTTTAAAGAGTCTATATGCTTGGAATACAGCCTATAAAGAATTTTGCCACAAGGAAAACTGTGTTTCTAAGAGGTATCAAGTAACTGCAGAGCGGGGGAAAAGGATAGGGATCATTGGTCACCCCTATATATTATATGATTCGTTAATCAGCATGAATGTTCTAGAAAAATTACAAAAGTTAGGTGTCCACGTTTTAACTGCAGATAAGGTAGAGCTCCCTTGCGCTAATAAAGCTAGTAGTTTCTTAGAAAAAAAACTTTTTTGGTCTTATTGTCAGCATTTGGTAGGAGCAGCACAGGTAATGCTGACTCAAGAAAAAACTATAGATGGTATGATTGTAATCACCTCTTTTGCCTGCGGGCCGGACTCCTTAATGGTGGAAATAATAAAACAGCAGGCTCAGACAGCAGAAATTCCTTGTATGTTATTGACGGTAGATGAGCATACAGGGGAAAATGCTTTTGTCACAAGACTAGAAGCTTTTGTCGATATGCTTACATGGAGGTCTTAGAATGGTAATTACCTTTCCACAAATGGGGACGATGCACGTTACTTTAACAAGTTTGTTTAAAGGCCTTGGTGTTGATGTTTTACCGCCACCACCAACTACAAGAAAGACATTAGACTTGGGCGTAAAGCATTCGCCGGAAACAGTCTGCATTCCCTTCAAAATAACGCTGGGTAATTTTATTGAAGCTTTAGAACAGGGGGCAGATACTATCGTCACATGTGGCGGAGTAGGGCCATGTCGATTAGGGTACTATGGAATACTGCAAAAACAAATTTTAACTGACTTAGGGTATCAGTTTGAAATGATAATTATCGAACCTAATATTTTCTCGGTTATGAAATCACTGGGCACAATAGCCCCTAAATTAAGTTGGCGTGAAATTTATCAAGCGTTTTGTTTAGCGGGTGCTAAAATGAACGCATTAGATGATATTGAACATGTTGTTAATAAGGTGCGCCCAAAGGAAAAGCTAAGAGGACAGGTCGATTCTATTTGGCAGCAAGCTCAAGATTACATTGATATGGAGTGTAGTATTGATGAACTGGCATCCTATAGCTTAACAGTAAAAGAAAAACTTCAGGCTATTGAAACGAAATCTGAAGGTAGATCTCTGACAATTGGCATAGTAGGAGAGATTTTCCTTGTGTTGGAGCCCTTTATCAACCAGGATATAATAAGGAAATTGGGTTATATGGGAATTGAAGTTTATAAAACCATGTCACTCACTGATTATGTACGGATACATTTATTAAAAAAGAAAAAATATTTTAAACCATATGAGAATATGCTGAGTTTAGCCAAGCCCTATCTTGGACATTATGTGGGCGGGCATGGGATAAAAAGCATTGGCTCTACGATACAACATGCTCAAAATAAATTCGATGGAATTGTTCATCTATTTCCTTTTACCTGCATGCCCGAGATTGTTGCTAAAAATATTTTGCCACAGGTAAGTAGAGACTTTAATATTCCCGTGTTGTCTTTAGCCTTTGATGAACAATCTGGTGAAGAGGGAGTTAACACGCGGCTAGAAGCTTTTATCGATTTGTTAACCTATCGCCAAAACAAAAAGAATGTCGAAATTTAATAAACGTCTATTAATATAAGCAGGAAAAATGGGATGCCGTGTTGTAAGTCTTATCGATAGTGTATTTTACCAGTGCTCCTTGAGGGATACAGAAATTTATGTAGTAAAGTAGTTATGTTACAATAGGGAATAATTAAAAGGATAGGTGAGTGTATGGGGTACAATATCCTAATTGTGGACGACGTCCTATTTAACCGGACAATCCTGAGGGAAGCCTTAAAAGGCATGGATGAAGTAACATTTATTGATGCTGAAAACGGGATACAGGCGTTAGATATAATCGCAGGGCAGGAAATTAGTTTAATTATTCTTGACTTGATGATGCCGTTAAAGGATGGATTTGAAGTATTACATGACATGAAGCAGGAAAAGGATTTTAAAGATATTCCCGTAATTGTATATTCGGCGATTGATGATATTGACAGTATCAGTAAAGCCCTTACACTTGGAGCTTATGATTACTTTACCAAACCTTTAAAGCCGAAAGAAATGAATGTGATTTTACCTATGAAGGTTAAAAATGCACTGATTAGCTATGACCAACAAAAAACAATCCGAACGTTAAACGAGAAAATGAAACTAGAGCTGTTGATGGCTAATTTGTTTCAACAGTCGATGCTCAAGGAAAAACAGGACATGTCTAGTGCTACCATGTATGGCAAATATATTCCATCCCAAGAAATTGGTGGTGACTTTTATGAATCTTTTCAAATTGGCGAAGATATATGGTTCATCATGGCAGATGTTTCAGGATATGGTGTATCGGCAGCGATGTTGTCATCGATGCTAAAAGTTGAGTTTCATCATTGCGCCCAATTTATTCAATCTCCCGAGAAAGTGCTTAAGTGGATGAATCAAACTTTTTATAAAATTACCCAAAGCAATTACTCATTAACTGCGTTTGTTGGTAAGATTCATGATAACACTTTATCCTATTCTAATGCGGGGCAGCCTTATCCTATGGTGTTTCGAGCTAAAGATAAAACAGTACAAATTTTGCGAGAAAGTAATTTCCCTTTGGGTATGGAAGATAATGAAGCTTATAGCTTATATACTATTGGATTGGAATCAGATGATGTCATTATGGCCTATACGGATGGATTGCTTGAAGATAGATCTTTTAAGGATAGCTTGGGAGTATACGATGATTTGGCAAATCATTTTATAACCTATCAGCAAATTATAAAAGAAAACCCTAGTGATTTTTTTGATATCATTTTTAAACTTTTTGGTAATGTTCAAAATGAAGAAGTTAACCATGATATGGCGATTATGTTGATTTGTATGAAATAATATAGTATATTTATTGCAGTTTACAATGCCTAAAGTTTTGATTGTACAGCTAGTATCAAAACTTTAGGTTATTTGTTGTGAAAAAAGGAGAAAGTGTTGATGAATCCATATTTATTAGCGATTGTTGCATATGCATGTGTTTTGGTTGCCGTGGGGTTTATTGCAACAAAAAAAGTAAAAGGCGTTTCTGATTTTTTCGTTGCAGGGAGAAAATTAGGGCCTGCGCTGCTCTTTACAACTCTGATTGCTCCCAATATTGGCGCTGGGTCCACTGTTGGTGTGGCTGGAGTAGGTTACAAATTTGGGATTTCTGCATGGTGGTGGATCGCATCTTCTGCTGTAGGATCTGTGATATTAGCATTTGCTGTTGGGCCAGCTATCTGGCAAGTGGCAAAAAAGTATGATCTATATACATTAGGGGATTATCTTGATCATCGTTACAATCAAAATTTTCGTGGACTGATATCTCTTATGATGGCTCTTGGAACGATTGCCATTTTTTCAGGGCAGTTAATGGGAATTGCCTGGATTTTAACAGCTGTTGCGGGGACTAGTAAGACAGTGGGAATTTTGGTTGGTGCGATTGTGGTTGTCTTGTATTTTGGCGCAGGAGGGCTTCTTGCAGCAACTGTTGTAAATGGTATCCAAATTGTAGTAAAATTTATTGGCTTTTTCTTGGCAGTACCCTTTGCTTTGCATTATGTAGGTGGTTGGGATGGTATGACTACCTTAGTTGCCCAAAATTTTGCTGAACAAGGCCAGGCAGATGTGTACATGAGTTTTGATGGTATGGGGATTTCGATGATAATAGGTTACTTTTTGATGTTGACTCCCTCTTTTTTTATTTCTCCAGGGCTAATTGGTAAAGTTTATGGAGCGAGAGATGTAGCTACTGTAAGGCTAGGCACAGCCCTTAATGCTTTGGTACAGTTTGGTTTCGCCATAGTTCCCGTAATATTAGGAATGTGTGCTTTTGCTGCATTTCCTAACCTATCAGAAAGGGAATTGGCAATGCCTATTGTGATGAAAGAGTTTATGCCTTTTTGGGCCTCGGCGTTTGCCTTAGCAGCTATTTTTTCCGCGGAAGTAAGTGCGGCAGATGCAGTTTTATATATGATTACTACGTCTTTTACAAAGGACTTGTATAAAACCTTCATTAAGCCTGACATCTCAGATGAAAAATTATTAAAGATGAGCCGCATTGTAACAGCAGTAGCTGGAGTACTTGGTATTGGTATTGCCCTGCTTTTGCCAAATATCATTACAGCATTATCTATATTTTATTCATTAATGTCAGTGTCGCTGACAGCACCTTTATTGTTTGGCTTGTTTTCTCGCAGGCCTTCTACGACAGCAGCTTTTTTATGCGCTATTACAGGTGTATTGACTACGGTAGTATTACAGTTTGGCAATGGAGGGAAGGGAATAGGAATATTGAATGCCCAATCTACAGGAATTGTTTTGACAATTATCATCATGGTATTTATGATGTATGTATATCCAGAAAAGGCGAAAAAGCAGACTATATAAAACAAAAAATTGATATAGTAAAAAATATATTCTAAGGTAGGGATGGGTATGGCAAAGGTTACTAGAAAAATTGTTAAAATTAGTGATGAGTTATGTACTGGTTGTGGCAAATGTGTTTCTCCCTGTGCGGAAGGAGCTATTGAGATTTATAATGGCAAGGCGCGAGTTCTTCGCGAGGAGTTGTGTGACGGTGCAGGTTATTGCTTGGGCGTATGTCCAACAGGAGCCTTGACTACTGAGGAGCGCATCTCTGAAGACTTTGATGAACGTGCGGTGGAAGAACATAAAAGGGCCATCGCCAATCGACCAGAATTTCATCATATTATGAAATGTTCTTTATGTGGTGTAACGGAGAATGATCGACCTTTACTACCGATTAAATCTAAGGGAGAAAGTGATTGGGTCTGTGTACATTGCATTCCTCGTTTGATACACAGTTAAGAACGAGAATATCTATCCTACCTTTACAGGTAGGATTTTGATTTTAATCTGTGGAATTCTTTTTAAGAGTTAAATATTTGGTAAAGATATAATAGAGGTGTTAATCATGCATATTGTTTTAGTTGAACCTGAAATTCCTGGTAATACTGGTAATATAGCTCGATTGTGTGCAGCAACAAATAGCGAACTGCATTTAGTTAAACCATTGGGTTTTTCGATTGAGGATAAGTATTTGAAACGTGCCGGTCTTGATTATTGGAATTTAGTAAAAGTATCTTGTCATGAAAACTTTGCTGAAGTGGTAGAATTATATAAAGGGCATAATTTCTACTTTAATACGACAAAAGCGGATAAACATTATACCGACATTCAGTATATGCCAGATGATTTTTTAGTTTTCGGGAAGGAAACAGCTGGTCTGCCGGAAGCATTATTGGCAGAGAATACAGAAAACTGCATTCGGATTCCTATGGTGAATGATGCGAGATCGCTTAATTTATCGAATGCTGCAGCAATCGTTGTATACGAAGCCCTTCGTCAACAACAGTTTGTAAATTTAAAGTAAAGAACCGAGCGTATTCATTACAGTAAGAAAGGACGGTGATGAAAGTTGTATGCTATCTTTGGTTCTGCAGGTAATCCAGATGCGTTTTATGAAGCTGGCTATAAGGCGTCAGTAGATATGCCTGCTTGGCTAGGTAAACAAAAACTTACTGCCTATGAATATCAATGTAGTCGAGGAGTACATATAAAAGAAGAAACAGCCAGAGAAATTGGAAGTCAGGCGGCAAAATATGGAATAAAGCTAAGTATTCATGCGCCCTATTTCATTAGTTTGGCTACAGAAGATGAGAAAATTACTGCCAATACACAAAACCATTTTATAAAATCATTAGAGGTCGCCCGTTGGATGGGGGCGGATCGTATTGTTTTTCATATGGGAGGACCAGGAAAGCAAACACGTACAGCCGCAATGCAGCGAGTGAAACATGCTTTTAGTGCCGTATTAGAACTCATGGAACAAAGAGGATTCACTGGCATCAATCTTTGTCCAGAAACCATGGGAAAACAAAATCAATTGGGATCATTAGAAGAAGTGATAGACATTTGTTCTATGTCTAAATGGGTTACGCCTACCGTAGATTTTGGGCATTTACATGCAGTCTCAGGTGGGCAGTATATTACAGAATCAGAATTTGAAAGTGTTTTTGACATCATTGGTGAAAAATTAGGTGCAGAAGTAGCGAAACAATTACATATTCATTTTAGTCGCATTGAGTTTACCAAAGGCGGAGAAAAGCGTCACTGGACTTTTGCTGATGATTTTGGTCCTCCTCATCAACCCTTAATTACTTTGTGTGCGAAACGTGGTTTTACACCGCGAGTGATTTGCGAATCAGCAGGTACGCAAGCAATAGACGCAAAGGCTATGCAAGAATTATATCTATCCCTGGTAAATACAAAATGATATTGTATTTACCAGACAATATCTGTACTATTATAAGATAAATATTGTATAATGTATGAATTGGGTGTATTTAGCATATTATAAAACAGGAGGTAGAATGTGAATATTTACGATAAAACTCATGATTTGGTGCGTGCAATAAAGGAGTCACCAGAATATACAGAATTTATGGCAGTAAAAAAAGGTATAGACACCGATGAGACAGCTAAAAAGATGGTAAAAGAATTTATTGCAAAACAAATGGAATTAGAATATGAAATGATGGGTGGTAAACCCGAAGACAAGACAAAAACAGAAGAAATACAAAAAATGTATCAGCTTATTATTGGCAACAGCAAAGCATCTGCATTTATGCAGTCATATATGAAGTTTCAGCGTTTAGTGGCTGATATCTATAAAATTTTAGGTGATTCTGTAGCTGAAGGAATGGATTTTTTTGAGAAGAAATGATCATTCTGAGGAGATTTTATTAGAACTTAATAAAGTCATTCCCCCTGCACGGCTCTTGCTAAATGAGCCATTATCAAAGCATACAACGTTTAAGATAGGCGGCCCAGCTGATTACTTGGTTTTTCCAGCCACTATGGACGAAATATCCGCTATTATGCTCATCTCGAAACAATTTGAGATACCAGTCACAATCTTGGGAAATGGTTCTAATATATTAGTGCTTGATAAAGGGATTAAGGGGCTAGTATTGAAGTTTGGCAGTGAAATGTCTAATATTAGAAACGAAGGATCCACGGTCATCGCTGGAGCAGGTGCTATGTTAGCGGATGTATCTTCCTATGCTGCTAGCTGTGGGTTAGGTGGTATGGAGTTTGCAATCGGAATCCCTGGTAGTATTGGTGGTGCCGTCTTTATGAATGCTGGTGCTTATTCAGGTGAAATGTGCCAAGTTGTTACTGGGGTTTCAGGTGTTTGTGCAGATGGTACCATACGTCACTATACGTCATCAGAACTTGCTTTTGGCTATCGTCATAGTATATTTCAGGATAATGGTTGTATTATTTGTGAAGTAGAATTGAAGCTGCATGTGCAAGAAAAACCCATGATTGTCCAGAAAATGGATGACTATACTGTAAAACGTGAGACCAAGCAGCCATTGGAAATGCCTAGTGCTGGCAGTACATTTAAGCGCCCTACAGGCTATTTTGCGGGGACGCTAATTGAGCAGGCTGGATTAAAGGGCTTTCAAGTTGGCGGAGCACAAGTATCAATGAAACATGCTGGTTTTGTTATTAATGCTGGTGGTGCAACAGCAGAAGATGTTTTACTGTTAATTGAAGAAGTGCAACGCCGTGTATACGAACATTCAGGTGTTATGTTACATCCTGAAGTACGTATCTTAGGAGAAGAATAAGTAAAGACTTAGCGTAAGCTAAGTCTTTACTTGCCAATGGAACAGGGTAGCAGGATTTTTTTACTAATTGTCGAAATATACTGATAGCAGGTAAGAAGGGGGAGAGCAATATGAAAATAACTTTTTTGGGAGCAGCAAAAATCGTAACAGGCTCGTCCTATTTATTGGAAGTAGGTACACAAAGAATCTTGGTAGACTGCGGAATGTTTCAAGGTTCAAAAACAATCACAGCTTTTAATAGGCGTGATTTCCCATATGATCCTGCATCCATTGATTGCGTATTGTTAACACATGCGCATATTGATCATAGTGGACTATTGCCCAAGCTGTGTAAGGCTGGATTTAAAGGTACAATTCATGCAACACGAGTTACAAATGAACTTTGTGGAATTATGTTGCCTGATAGTGCTCACATTCAAGAATTTGATGCTGAGATTGCGAATCGTAAAGGTAAAAGGGCCGGTAAAAAGCCTGTAGAGCCTTTATATTCAATTGATGATGCTTATGCTTGCTTAAAACATTTTTCCCCGGTCGATTATGATAGTGAGTTAGTTATAGCGCCTAATGTTACAGTGCGTTTTAGAGATGCGGGGCATATTTTAGGATCTGCTATGTTGGAAGTTATGGTTTCAGAAGATGGAAAAACAACGAAGCTACTGTTTTCTGGTGATCTGGGGCAACCAAATCAACCTATAATTAAAGATCCAACCTTTATTGATGAGGCTGATTATATCATTGTCGAATCTACCTATGGGAATCGTTTGCATGAGGACTATGATAAAGAAGAACATTTGGCGACGATTATCAATACAAGCGTAGCCCGTGGAGGAAATATTATAATTCCTTCTTTTGCTGTAGGCCGTACACAAACTCTTTTATATTATTTACACAATCTTTTAAAGGCCGGGAAAATTACAGATATACCTGTTATCATTGATAGTCCCTTAGCCATATCTGCTACTGATATTTTCTTGCGTAATACCCAAGATTATGATAACGAAGCCAAAGAAATGCTGTTTAAGGATCATGATAATCCACTTCATATGCCACAATTGCGATTTACAAAAACTGCGGATGAATCCAAAGCTTTAAATAATTTGGACCAGCCTGCAATTATTATTTCGGCTAGTGGCATGTGTGATGCTGGACGTATTCTCCATCATCTTAAACACAATCTCTGGCGCCCAGAGTCTACCGTGCTATTTGTAGGTTATCAGGCGCAAGGTAGCTTAGGGCGTCGTTTGGTAGAAGGTGCCAGCAAGGTGAAGATTTTAGGGGAAGAAATCAGTGTGAAGGCCACGATTCATCGGTTAGATGGTTTCTCTGCTCACGCTGACCAGGGACAACTATTAAACTGGTTATCTTACTTTAAGAGAAAGGCCACGAATATCTTTTTGGTACACGGGGAACCAGAAATGTCAGAGCCTTTTGCCAAAGTAATCAAAGAGAAGCTAGACGTTAGTACTTATATTCCTAATTATGGTGATGTTGCAGTGTTAGATGGAGCACTTTGGGAAATTAATGAGGCTAAAGTGGTCGACCCAGCAGTAAAACAATTGCATGATTACCTAGAATTACTCGATCGGGAATACGCAGAATATCGAAAACAACTCGAACAAATTGGAAGTGCTGACAATCATAAGATTACAGAGCTTATGAGTAGCATAGAGAAGTTACAAAGTCATTTGGGTAAGTAATAAAAGAATTGCAAAGTTTTTAAATAGTATTTTTTGAGCGTCAAAGATACAAAACTGCTACAAAAGCATTGTATCTTTGGCGTTTATTCGTAAATATATTGTTAAATTTTAATAATTAGTAATTGACATCAAGACCACAGTATAATATAGTGGTTTGTATGCGAAAATAAAAGGGTGCAGTAGAAAACGCATCCTTTCTTTGTTTATTTTGTAGGAGGGCTTAAATTGATGAAACGTACAGACTTACGCAACGTGGCCATTATTGCCCACGTTGACCATGGTAAAACAACTTTGGTAGATGCAATGCTAAGACAAAGCGGAGTGTTCCGCGCTAATGAAACTGTAGCCGAACGAGTAATGGATTCTAATGATCTTGAACGTGAACGGGGTATTACAATCCTGTCAAAAAATACTGCGATTATGCATGGCGACGTAAAAATTAACATTGTGGATACTCCTGGACATGCTGATTTTGGTGGCGAAGTAGAGCGGGTATTGAATATGGTTGATGGGGTTTTACTATTAGTAGATTCCTTTGAAGGTCCTATGCCTCAAACGAAATATGTTTTGAAAAAAGCATTAGAGCAAAAATTAAAACCGATTGTTGTAATTAATAAAATTGACCGTCCTGACCAACGTGTTAAGGATGTTGCAGATGAAGTTTTTGAATTATTTATGGAACTAGATGCTACTGATGAACAATTAGAGTTTAAAGTAGTGTATACTGCAGCAAGAGCGGGTATTGCTAAATTAAAAATGGAAGATGAAAGTGACAATTTAGAGCCTCTATTTGAATTGTTGGTTTCTGAAATTCCTGCTCCTCAAGGAGAGATTGATGGACCACTGCAAATCATGGTCACTACCCTAGATTATGATGATTATGTGGGACGTATTGCAATCGGCCGTGTAATTCGTGGCAGAGCTAGTAGCGGCCAGCAGGTTTTAGTATTAAATGGCGATGAACAAAAGAAAGCGAAAATTGGTCGTCTTTATACTTACCAAGGATTAAAACGTACAGAAGTTCAAGATGTAGCTCTAGGAGATATTGTTGCAATTACTGGGCTTGATGATGTTAACATTGGCGAGACCATTGCAGATACAGAAAATCCTGAAGCATTGCCAATGATTGATATTGATGAACCTACATTAGCGATGACCTTTAGTGTTAATAATAGTCCTCTTGCTGGACGGGAAGGACAATTTATAACGACTAGACATTTACGTGATCGTTTATTTAGAGAAGTTGAAACCAACGTGAGTTTGCAGGTCAGAGAAACTGAAAGTGCCGATACTTTTGAAGTAATGGGTCGTGGTGAATTACATCTATCGATCTTGATCGAAACCATGCGTCGCGAAGGCTTTGAATTCCAAGTTGGGAAACCAGAAGTTATTTATAAAACCATCAATGGCCAACGTTGTGAGCCAATGGAAGCTTTGACGATTGATGTACCACAAGAATTCATGGGTGCGGTTATGGAGAAGTTAGGTACTCGTAAAGCTGATTTAGTCAACATGACAGAAGTAGCTGGATACTTGCGGATGGAGTTTTTGATTCCTGCCCGTGGACTAATTAGTTTCCGTTCAGAGTTTTTGACTGCTACCAAAGGTAATGGTATCATGCATCACTTATTCCATGGTTATGCGCCTTATAAAGGTGATATTCCTGGACGTAATCGTGGCGCCTTAGTTGCTTTTGAAGCAGGTGAAACAACAGGGTATGGTATTTTTGGTGTACAAGATAGAGGGACCTTATTCATAGTACCTGGTCAAACGGTATATGAAGGCAGTATTATCGGTGAAAATACTAGAGAAATGGATATGGATGTAAATCCTTGTAAGAAGAAAAATGTTACAAATATGCGTACTAGCGCCTCCGATGAAGCATTACGTTTAACTGCACCACGCATCCTAAGCTTAGAACAAGCCTTAGAGTATATTAACAAAGATGAGCTAGTAGAAGTTACTCCTAAGAGTATTCGTCTGCGTAAAGCAATTTTGAGTCGTACCCAACGTGGTAGAGAACGTAAAAATGGCTAATTTATATAAATATAAGTAAAAAAAGCGCCCTTTGTGGGCGCTTTTTTACGCTTGTGACCAAAAATGTCGTAAATCATATAAAAAAGATGAGGGTAATGCAGGAATCTTTACTAACATGTCGAATGTAAAGCATACATGGAAGTTTTGGTTAAATGATTTAGAAAAGATCTGGAGGGGCAAAAATAATGGGGCTTAGATTGATTGATAAGCTGACAAATTATTTGATGCCACTGGAAGAAGTGGCTACGCAAGGGAAGGTTGTGTCGGAATTGGATACAGCACGTGCTCGTAAATCTGCAAATTTGCAGGTACATAGCAATGAACCAGCTTCTTTACAAGTGGTGGTAGCTTCGCCAGCAACATATGATGATGTCTGTGTGTATGCAAATCATCTAAAAGAAAATATGGCAGTTGTGATTAATTTTACAGGTATAGATATAGAAATGCAGCATGCTATTAAAGATTTTATGAATGGTGTATGTTATATAGTAGACGGCAATGTACAGCGAATTGATGATTCTGTGTTTTTATATGCCCCTGGATATGTAGACATAGAAAAAGAATTGTACGCTTATTCTGTACCCGCTTATACAAAACCTTAGTCATGAATTTTATTTGGAGCGCTCTAAAATGGATGCAAAAATGCAATCCAGCTTAGAGCGCTTTTTTATGTTTACATAATCCAAATAACTCAATATTTACCACTGTTTTTTGCATGAATTATTAAAGCCTGGAAATGCTAACCTAGAGATTTAAAACTACAAATATAATGGAGGAGATACTATGATACGAGTTTGCCCTAACTGTACAGATGTAGACATTGATAAGCTAGAGGAATTGGTACCAGGAAATTTAGAAGTGGAATGTATTGGTGAATGTGGTCAGCATGAAGGAAAATTTTTCGGTTATATAAACGATGAACTGGTAGTCAAAGAGACAGAAGAAGAGTTTTTTGAGGAGGTAAACAAAGCGAAGTAAAAAAAACGGTGATTGCGAGCTGTTGAGGGGGTACATGGTGAGTGAACTAATTAATAATCGGGAGTACAGGCAGAAGGTCTTAAAAGAAATAATTTTGGAACTTCATCAAGGAAAGTCAGTACAAGAAGTGAAAGGGAAATTTGATAAAATCGCTGTAAGTATGGATCCGGCTGAACTTTCTTTAATTGAACAAGGGTTGATAAATGAAGGGCTTCCAGTGGAAGAAGTGCAGCGTCTTTGTGATGTTCATGCTGCAGTCTTTCGCGAAGCTTTAGAAAAAAATCCAGAATTAACAGTAGTTCCAGGGCACCCAGCAGCAATTTTTATCGCAGAAAATCAGGCATTGCAAGAACTAATGGATCAAGAAATTAAGCCTATTATTAGTAAACTAAAACAGGCATCAGATCAGATAGAAAAGGCATTAGTCTTACAGTTGACTGAAAAATTAAACCTACTTTGGGATGTTGATAAACATTATCGGAGAAAAGAAGATCTTATTTTTCCATTCCTGGAAAAGTATGAAATTACTGGACCGCCCAAAGTTATGTGGGGCGTCGATGATAAAATAAGGAACTTGTTAAAAGAGACCAAAAGCTTAGCTGTTGCTTATCAATCAGCCTTAAAAGAAAAGTTAATTGCTAAAACAGAAGAAACATTGGTACAAATCGAAGAAATGATTTTTAAAGAAGAGAAAATATTTCTGCCAATGGCGATGGAGACACTTTCGGAAGATGAGTGGTATCGTGCTCTTCTTGATAGTGATGAAATAGGTTATTGCTTAGTAGAACCCCAGTGTAGTTGGAAACCATATCGTGAGGATTTGAAGGAAGAACCCAATCTACTCAATGAAAATACAACTGGTCAGGTTAAGTTCGAAACTGGTTTTTTATCGCCTCAGGAAATTGAGTTGATTTATCGCCATTTGCCAGTTGATATTACTTTTGTTGATAAAAATGGAATCGTCAAATTTTTCTCTACGCCCAAGGATCGAATTTTCCCTCGCACCCGAACCATTATAGGCCGTAAGGTAGAAAACTGCCATCCTCCAGCGAGTGCCGACGTTGTAGCAAAAATAGTAGAGGACTTTAAAAGTGGGAAAAAGGACAATGAAGACTTTTGGATCAAGATGGGAGATAAATTCGTATATATTCGTTATTTTGCAGTAAGGGACAGGGAAGGAAATTTCTCTGGAGTTTTAGAAGTTACTCAAGATATTAAACCGATCCAAGCGATCATAGGAGAAAAGCGAATTACAGATTAAGCTAAGTAAGAATACAATCAACAATAGGGAATTCCCATGACTTAAAGTGGGGATTCCCTACATTACATTTTACCAGAAAAGGAGTATAATGAATTTCTTACTGATATAGGCACAGGCATATTTACGTTTTTGTAAAATAGTTCTATAACTTTAATTAAATATGGGAGAGGAATAAGGATATGTATGCATACTACTTCGCGGCAAATATTATATCGCAAATTAAACTTTAAGCACATTAGTTGGTCTTCTATAGGAAGTGTTTCTACGATTGCTATTATCGCATATTTATCGACAATTACAGGATATGCTTTTCTAATTCCTCCTTTTGGTGCAACGTGTTACATCGTTTTTTCCATTCCAGATAGTGCATTTGCTCAGCCGCGAAGTATTATTGGCGGACATGTTCTTGCTGTTTTTGTAGGGTTACTCTGCTCATTTATCTTTGGGTCAAATTGGTGGTCTCAGGGTATAGCAATAGGAGCCATTGTCGCTGGCATGCATCTAATTCGTGTAAATCATCCACCAGCCGCAGCCACCACAATGCTGCTGACATTACGAGACTACAATAATTGGAATGTCTTTTATACGGTATTGATTGGTAGCGTCATGATTGCAGTTGTAGCAGTGGTTTTTAATAAATATGTATTAAAACACAAATATCCTCATTATTGGTGGTAAATACGATACATTCTAAGAAAACGCTCATGTATTATTTTTAGATAAGAATTTAGTGAAATAAACAATGTAGGGAATTTCCTTTAGTAATGTAGGGAATTCCCTACATTACTTTTTAGTGGTTAAATATTAAAATTAGTCTGATATATATTTAGGGCAAAGAACCCTAGGGCGGTAAGGATTCTTAATGAGGCAAGGTTAAAAATGGGATCTTCAAAAGAGTAAAAATAAGCTAAGAAAGGAAAAAAATAATGGCATATAAAGTAACAGGATTAAAATTTAATCAGTACTTAAAAGAATTAGGAAAGGAGTATCACATTTTTGCTCCAGTAGGACTCTCTGGAAAAGGGGCTTTTACCGACACGGACTCTGTTAGATATCAGAAAATAACAAGCTTGGAAGAGATAGAACTATCGATAAAGTCTAATTTTTCGGCAAAAGAAATTCTTTTGCCTATAACTGAGACTTTGTTTTATTTTAGCGAGGACAATTGGACAGAACCTAAGATTCATGACAAAAAAATACTGCTGTTTTTGAGAAGTTGTGACATACATGGCATAAAAAGACTTGATGATATTTATTTGAAAAATGGATGTGAGGATCCTTATTATAAAGTACTTCGTGAAAAAGTCAGATTCTGTCTTATCGAGTGTCAAGAAAGCTTTTCAAACTGTTTTTGCGTTAGTATGAATACGAATATTACAGAAGAATATGACATGTTTATCCATGTCGAGGATAGTTTTGTATATGTAGGAATTAATAATAAAGAGTTGGATCGGCTAGATGAAAAGGTAGTCGATCTCTCTCCACGTTTTGTAATGGAAAATAAAATAAAGGTATCGTTACCAGAAGCGGTAACAACTGGACTAACTGAGTCTTCAATTTGGGAAGAATACTCCTCGCGATGTATTGGTTGTGGAAGATGCAGCTTCGTCTGTCCAACGTGTAGTTGTTTTTCAATGCAGGACATCTTTTATAAAGAAAATAAAAACATGGGGGAGCGAAGACGAGTTTGGTCTTCCTGTATGGTTGATGGTTTTACCGATATGGCAGGGGGGCATGCTTTCCGTAAAAAGCAAGGAGAGCGCATGCGGTTTAGAGTGATGCATAAGCTTCATGATTATAAAAAACGCTTTGGTTATCATATGTGCGTCGGATGTGGCAGATGCGACGATGCGTGTCCAGAATATATATCAATTTCCCATTGTGCAAATAAGTTGAACCATGTAGTGGAGGAGAAAAAATGAACAATACGTATCTACCTTTTAAATCCCGAATTATAAAAATAATTCCTCATACTGCGATTGATTATACTTTCTTGATGGAATATAAGGGCGATGTAAAGCCAGGACAATTTTTTGAAGTATCCATTCCTAAATATGGTGAAGCTCCGATCTCTGTAAGTGAAATCGGTGAGGGGTATGTTGGGCTGACAATTCGTAAAGTTGGCTTGGTTACCAATACGATTCATGAACTACAGGAAGATGGTGTACTATTTCTAAGGGGACCATATGGTAATGGTTTTGATATTAACTTGTTTCGATCAAAGGAAGTTATTATTGCTGCTGGTGGGACGGGATTAGCTCCTGTCAAAGGCGTTGTAGATTATTTCGCTGAGAATGTTAATGAAGTTATGTCTTTTTCACTGATTGCGGGATTCAAATCACCGAAAGATATACTGTATAAAGATGATTTTAAGAAGTGGCAAAAGACTATCAACGTTATAGTAACGGTCGATGGCTCAGAGGATGAAATGTATAAAGGAAACACGGGGCTCATTACAAATTATGTAAAGGATATTCAAATTGAAAATCAAGCAGAGGCAAATGTAATTGTTGTTGGTCCACCCATAATGATACGCTTTACTGTGACAGAATTTTTAAAAAGAGGGATTAAAGAAGAAAATATATGGGTGTCATACGAAAGAAAAATGTGCTGTGGTGTTGCTAAATGCGGACACTGTAAAATTGACGATACCTATATTTGTCTTGAAGGACCCGTATTTAATTATGTAAAAGCTAAGAATTTTATTGATTAATAAGGAGGGGTGTATGAGTATGGATATAAATACTAAAATTTTGAAAAAGAATGCCTTTCGTATAACAAAGGAAAGAGATAAGACTGCTGTTCGGATAAGAGTCCCAGGAGGAGAAATGGCAGTCAAATATCTAGAGACGGTTAGGCATGTAGCTGAAACATTTGGTAATGGTACCATTCATATAACAACACGACAAGGTTTTGAAATTCCAGGTATTCGTATAGAGAAAATGGCAGAGGTGAATACCATAATCCAAAGTCTGATCGAAGGACTTGAGATTAACCAAACCCATTCAAATTCAGGGTATCCTGCAGCGGGTACTAGAAATGTAGCAGCTTGTATTGGTAGTCGGGTATGTCAGTTTGCTAATTATGATACAAGTGCTTTTGCTCAAAGAATAGAGAAAGTGATATTCCCCAATGACTATCATGTGAAAATTGCCCTTACCGGTTGTCCTAATGATTGCATTAAGGCAAGAATGAATGATTTTGGCATTATTGGCATGAACGAACCACAATATGATTCTTATCGGTGTATCGGCTGCCAAGCATGTGTAAAAACATGTAAAAAGAAATCTGCTGGTGCATTGAAGGTTGAAAACTTCAAGGTGATCAGGAATTCTGATAAATGTATTGGCTGTGGAGAATGTGTGCTAAAGTGTCCAACAGGGGCTTGGACGAGAAGTTCAGAAAAATTATATCAGCTTGTAATTATGGGGAGAACGGGTAGAAAAAATCCGAGAATTGCTCAACCATTTATCAAATGGATTAATGAAGAAAGTATTTTAGAGATACTTAAGAATACCTACGACTATGTTCATCAATATATCGATAAAGAAGCACCAGGGGGAAAAGAGCATGTAGGGTACATTGTTGATCGTACTGGCTATCAAATATTTAAAACTTGGGTATTAAAAGATGTAAATTTAAATAATGAGGCACAGGTAGCAGAATATATCTATTGGTAAATTGGCAATATTGAGAAAAATAAAATATTTTTCGACGATGTAGGGAGTTCCCAGAATGTATATAGGGAATTCCCTACATTACTTTTTAACGGCAAAATATTAAAATAAATCTGACAATATAAGATTTTATATTAAATAAGGGGGACTAGTCATTGTATAAGCTGAAAACATGGAATCCAGAAGACCCTATATTCTGGGAACAGGAGGGGAAAAAAATTGCGAACCGGAATTTATGGATTTCGGTTCCCGCACTATTAATATCTTTTTGTATTTGGATGTTATGGTCAGTAGTTGCCGTTAATCTTAATAGTGCAGGGTTTAGCTTTAGTGCCGAGCAGTTATTTAACTTAGCCGCTTTACCAGGATTATCAGGGGCAACATTACGTATCTTTTATGCTTTTGTAGTACCTGTTTTTGGGGGACGAAATTGGACTGTCATTAGTACTGCATCACTTTTAATTCCTGCCATTGGTATTGGCTATGCGGTGCAGGATACTACCACAAGCTATACAACCATGGTTATATTGGCCGTATTATGTGGCTTAGGCGGAGGAAATTTTGCATCATCTATGGGGAATATTAACTTCTTTTTTCCAAAAAAACAGAAGGGAACGGCTCTTGGAATAAATGGGGGCTTGGGTAATGTAGGTGTTAGTGTAGTACAGTTTGTAGCGCCTCTTGTGATTACCTGTGGGATTTTTGGCAGTATGGGTGGTGAGCCTCAAATTATAATGAATGGTGGGGTTGGCAAATCCATTTGGTTACAAAATGCTGCTTTTATATGGATTATTCCCATTGTATTGATTACCGTGGCTGCTTTTTTCGGTATGAATAATTTGGAGACAGCAAAAGCATCAGTTCGTGAACAATTCACTATATTCAAATGTAAACATATGTGGGTTATGAGTTTTATCTATACCATTGCTTTTGGGTCTTTTATCGGTTATTCTGCAGTGTTTCCTCTACTGATCAAATTTCAATTTTCAGGTATTAATCCTTTGCAATATGCCTTTTTAGGGCCTCTAGTGGGTGCCCTCTCTCGTCCCATCGGAGGATGGGCCGCTGATAAATACGGCGGGGCGCGGGTCAGCTTTTGGTCTATTTTTGTTATGATAGGTGCCACCTTAGGCGTTATCTTCTTTATGAACCATCATAATTTTATCGCATTTTTTATCATGGCATTAATTTTGTTTGTTACTTCTGGAGCGGCGAGTGGCTCTACCTTTGGAATGCTTTCTAAGATCTTTAATCCGAAAGAAGCAGCACCAGCCATTGGATTTATTTCAGCAGTTGCTGCGTATGGCGCATTTTTTGTTCCTAAAGCTTTTGGTTGGTCAACACAGGCTACGGGATCGCCATCCATGGCCTTATATGGTTTTATTGCCTTTTACATAATCAGTCTATTTGTAATTTATCATTATTACAATCGTAGAGATGCAGAGATAAAATGTTAAAAAATATGGAGGTGAGAGTATATGAATAAAAAAGAATTACCATTATGGAAAAAACTGAATTTCTTTAAAACAAAAGAAAGATCGCAGGATGGCTGGAGTCAAGTAGTTGCAGATGACAGAGAATCCGAAGGGATATATCGTAAACGTTGGAGTTATGACAAAGTCGTGCGTACTACCCATGGGGTAAACTGTACAGGATCTTGTAGTTGGAAGGTTTTTGTGAAGGACGGTATTATTACCTCAGAAAATCAGCAGACGGATTACCCTTCTACAGGGCCTGATATGCCAGAATTTGAGCCGCGTGGCTGTCCGAGAGGTGCAAGTTTTTCCTGGTATGTATATAGCCCTCTTAGGATCAAATATCCCTATATTCGTCGTCAACTATTGGCCTTATGGCGTGAGGCGGTAGAAAATAGTAAGGGCAATTTAGTGAAAGCTTGGAGTTCCATAGTAGAAGATACTGATAAAGCAAAACTATATAAACAAGTACGGGGGAAGGGTGGTTTTGTACGCGCAGAATGGCAAGAGGTTAATGAAATCATGTCAGCGATGCTGTTATATACCATTATCACTTATGGACCTGACCGTATTGCTGGCTTTACGCCCATACCTGCCATGTCTATGGTAAGTTATGCCGCTGGGTCTCGATTTTTATCCCTATTAGGTGCTCCTATGTTAAGTTTTTACGATTGGTATGCTGATTTGCCCCCTGCATCACCTCAGATATGGGGGGAACAAACGGATGTGCCGGAAAGTAGTGACTGGTATAACGCAGGGTATATCATAATGTGGGGATCCAATGTACCAATGACTCGGACACCTGACGCCCATTTTATGACGGAAGTCCGATATAAAGGTACGAAGGTGGTAGCCGTTAGTCCAGATTATGCGGAAAATGTGAAATTTGCTGATAATTGGCTTCCAGTTAATCCAGGCTCAGATGCGGCCTTAGCCCAGGCTATGACCCATGTCATTTTGAAAGAGTTTTATATTGAGAAACAAGAAGAATATTTTTTGGATTACGCTAAACAGTTTACGGATATGCCATTTTTGGTGCTTATTGAAAAAAATGATACGGAATATACTCCAGGCCGATTCGCACGGGCTAGTGATCTTGGGTTAGTAGGGAATAAAGGAGAGTGGAAACCAGTATTATGGGATGTAGTACAAGATGGCTTCGCTACTCCGAAGGGAACCATTGGCCAACGTTGGGATAGTACAGGACAATGGAATTTAAAAATGGAGAGTGAAGTTGGTGACACTCTATCCCCATTATTAACACTCCTAGGGCAAGAAGATGAGCAAATCTGTGTGAATCTTCCTGAATTTACGGAAGGTGGCACTGGAGTTGTTAAACGGGGTATCCCTGTTAAATTAATCATGAAAAATGGTAAGCTACTACGAGTCACAACTGTATTTGATCTTATGTTAGCTCAATATGGAATCGATCGCGGTCTGCCTGGAAAATATCCGATAGATTATTATGATGAAGCAACCTATACTCCAGCTTGGCAAAAGAAACATACGAATGTTGAGACAGAGTTGGTCATTCAGATAGCTAGAGAATTTGCTCAAAATGCTGCCGATACGAAAGGAAGATCCATGATTATCATGGGAGCGGGCATTAATCATTGGTTCAATGGAGATACCATTTATCGATCTATATTGAATTTGGTGATTCTAACTGGCTGCCAAGGGGTAAATGGAGGTGGCTGGGCTCATTATGTAGGGCAGGAAAAGTGTCGTCCAATAGAAGGATGGGGGACTGTGGCTTTTGCTCGCGACTGGTCAATGCCGCCACGCCTTCAGAATGCAACCTCCTTCTTTTACTTTGCTACCAATCAGTGGCAGTATGAAACCCATAGCATGGAAGGGCTAAAATCACCAACAGTAGCAAAAAGTCGCTACAGCCATCCGGCAGACTATAATGTATTGGCCGCTCGCCTCGGCTGGATGCCTTCATACCCTCAGTTTAGCCAAAATTCGTTACAACTAAGTACAGAGGCCAGTGAAGCAGGAGCCGAAACTACTGAAGAAGTCATTAGTCATGTCGTCAAAAAGTTAAAGGACAGAAAGATGTCTTTTGCGGTGGAAGATCCTGATAATGTAAAAAATCACCCTCGAGGATTATTTGTCTGGCGTTCTAATCTAATTTCTAGTTCTGGTAAGGGACATGAGTATTTTTTGAAATATCTACTGGGAACTTCCCATGGACTTTTATCAGAGCCCAATGAGGATTTAAGACCAGAGGAAGTTCATTGGAATAACACTCCTCCAGAAGGCAAGCTTGATTTATTGGTTAATTTAGACTTTCGCATGGCCGGTACCGCTCTTTATTCTGATATAGTATTACCTGCTGCTACTTGGTATGAAAAAACCGATTTAAGTAGTACCGATATGCATCCTTTTGTTCATCCATTCAATCCCGCGATTAATCCGCCATGGGAAGCCAAGTCTGATTGGGATATTTTCAAGGATTTGGCTAAGACTTTTTCCGCTATGGCGAAAGAATATCTACCTGAGGTACAACAAGATATTGTGGCAGTACCTCTTATGCATGACTCACCAGGAGAGATTGCTCAGCCCTTTGGTAAAGTGCTAGATTGGCGCAAGGGGGAAGTGGAGGCGATACCTGGTAAGACGATGCCCAATATGGTAATAGTAGAGCGAGATTATAAAGAAATTTATAATAAGTTTACTTCTCTTGGACCATTACTTGAAAAAAACCCAGTGGGTGCTCATGGCATTGCTTTTCCTGTTAAAGAACAATACGAAGAACTTAAAAAAATTAATGGAAAGAATATGGTGCCTGGTGTAGCTTTTGCGCGTCCTAGTATTGAGACAGCTCGTCAAGCGGCAGAAGCAATCCTTACTCTATCGAGTGCGACAAATGGCAAATTGGCTATGAAAGCCTGGGAAGATGCAGAAAAGAAAACAGGTATGGAACTTAAGAATATTAGCGCGGGTCGTGCAGGAGAAAAATTTACTTTTAATGACATTACGGTACAACCAAGGCAAGTCATTCCTACCCCTGTATTTACTGGCTCAAATAAAGGAGATAAACGCTATTCCCCCTTTACGACCAGTATCGATCATTTGATGCCTTTCCGTACGTTGACAGGACGTCAACATTTTTATATTGATCATGAGATCATGCTAGAGTTTGGCGAAGCTATGCCTACCTATAAACCGACGTTATCCCCAGTGTTATTTGCGGGCAAAGAATATAAACCCGAAGCAGAAGGTAAGGAAATTGTTTTGCGATATCTTACTCCTCATGGCAAATGGAATATACACAGTACCTATCAAGACAACCTGCATATGCTCACCTTATTTCGTGGTGGACCTCATGTATGGGTGAATCATCAAGATGCCTTGCAAGCCGATCTTAAGGATAATGATTGGGTGGAAGTATATAATCGTAATGGCGTAGTTTCTGCTAGGGTAGTAGTGAGCCATCGTATGCCTAGAGGAACTCTTTATATGTATCATGCACAAGATAAGCACATTAATGTTCCTGGTTCATCTATTACTGGTCAACGGGGCGGCACACACAATAGCCCTACTCGAGTTCATGTTAAGCCTACCCAGTGTATTGGCGGATACGCCCAGCTTAGCTATGGGTTTAACTATTACGGGCCAATTGGTAATCAGAGAGATATTTATGTTGCGGTTCGTAAGTTAAAGGAGGTGTCTTGGCTTGAAGATTAAAGCACAAATAGCTATGGTAATTAACTTAGATAAATGTATTGGCTGTCATACTTGCAGTGTGACCTGTAAAAATACTTGGACAAATCGTGAAGGCGCTGAGTATATGTGGTTTAATAATGTGGAAACCAAGCCAGGTATTGGGTATCCCATGGAATGGGAAAATCAAGAAAAGTATAAGGGGGGCTGGGAATTACAGGATGGTAAACTCAGGCTCAAAGGCGGTAGCCGCTTAGCAAAGTTATTACTTAAATTATTCCACAATCCCGATATGCCTACCCTTGATGATTATTACGAACCTTGGACATATGATTATGAGAAATTAATTAACAGTCCTACAAAGCGCTACCAGCCAGTAGCTCGGCCAAAATCAATAATTACTGGTAGAAATATGGACTTAAAGTGGGGGCCAAACTGGGAAGATGATCTAGCCGGTGCCCATCAAACCGGTACTAAAGATCCGAATGTAGTCAAGATGCAGGAAAAAGTTAAATTTGAGTTTGAACAAACTTTCATGGCCTATTTGCCAAGACTTTGTGAGCATTGCTTAAATCCTGGCTGTGTGGCTGCGTGTCCTTCAGGCGCCATTTACAAGCGGGAAGAAGATGGGATTGTTTTGGTGGACCAAGATGCTTGTCGAAGTTGGCGTATGTGTATGACTGGATGTCCCTATAAAAAGGTTTATTTTAACTGGCAAACTCATAAAGCGGAAAAATGTATTTTTTGTTTTCCAAGGGTGGAGTCAGGTCAACCTACTGTTTGCTCGGAAACTTGTTCAGGCCGTGTTCGGTATATGGGAGTCATATTGTATGATGCTGACAGAGTAAAAGAGGCAGCATCTACTAGCAATGAACAGGAGTTATATCAAGCGCAGCTTAGTGTATTTTTAGATCCTGCTGATCCTGAAGTGATTGCGAAGGCTCGCTTAGATGGTATTCGTGAAGATTGGTTAGAAGATGCAAAACGTTCTCCTATTTATGATTTAGCCGTCCGATACGGTATAGCCCTGCCATTACATCCTGAATTTCGCACCATGCCAATGGTATGGTATATACCGCCTCTTAGCCCGATTGTAAGTGTGGCAAAGGAGCAAGGCGTAAATGAGAATCTATTTCCGCTACTAGATGATATGCGTATTCCTATCGAATACTTAGCGAATATCTTAACGGCTGGTAATACAAAAGCAGTTAAGTCGGCCTTAGGTAAGCTGCTAGCTATGCGTACCTATATGCGATCAATCAACACAAACCAAAAAGTCGACAAGGATAAGCTAAGAGAGGTCGGCCTTGATGAAATTGCTGTAGAGCGTATGTATCGCCTTCTAGCTATTGCAAAATATGAGGATCGTTTTGTAATTCCCACATCACATCAAGAAAATTACGTTAATGTATATAAACAGCAAGGTAGCTGCGGTTATTCCCTGCCCCAAGGGAGCGCATGCTATGGTATTAGAGGTGAAGACGATGGTAGATAAGAAAATGCTACAATTGCTATCTATTTTGCTTCAATATCCAAAAAACAGTTGGTTAAAAATTGATGAGTTACGTCAGCTGGCAAGTGAATTGGAACACTTGCCAATGAGGGAAAGGGTACATTCTTTTCTAGATTACTTGGAACATAATACTTGTGAGGAATTAGCTGAGTTTTATGTAAGTACCTTTGATTTTAGTGAACACTGTAATCTGTATATTACCTCCCTACTTTGTCCCGATGATCAAAAGCGTGGGCAAGTGCTAGCCGACTTAAAAGGTATCTACCGACAATCCGGACTTGAGGCAGATTCTGAGGAATTACCTGATTACCTTCCTATGCTGCTTGAATTTCTAGCCATTGCTAACCAGGAATCATGTAAACAAGTTTTAGAGATTGTAAATCCTGGTATTGAAAAACTATGGCAGCAACTTCTAGAAAAACGCAGTCCCTATGCTGCATTGCTTGAAGTTTGTGTAGGATTTACAGTGCCAATAGCATGTGCAGAAACTACCCACAGAGGAGAAGGTATATCATGAATTTTATAGAACAAATTCTATGGGTGATTTTTCCTTATATAGCATTAACTATCTTTATAATAGGACATATTTATCGCTATAACATGGATCAATTGGGCTGGACAGCTAAATCCAGTGAATTGTTGGAAAAACGTAGTCTACAGTGGGGTAGTATATTATTTCATGCTGGTATATTAGCTGTAGTTGGAGGGCATATTTCAGGTCTTTTGATTCCCAAGACCTTTTTTGAATCCATTGGAGTGAACGAGCATATGTACCATATGGCTGCTGTTTATGGTGGAGGACCCGCAGGGATAGTAACGCTAGTAGGTATTCTGATTTTAACTTTCCGTCGTTTTGGTAATGACCGTGTGTTTGCTGTTAGTAGTAAGGCTGATTTACTGGTAGCCGTTTTAGTGCTAGTAGAAGTAGTCTTAGGATTGACAAGTACAGCTACCAATGTGTTCCAGGTGGGAAATTTTGATTATCGAGAAACGATTAGTCCTTGGCTAAGAGGGGTATTGTTTTTGAAACCGAATGCTTCCTTTATGACTGGTGTACCTTTGGTATTTAAGCTTCATGTTGTGACCGGATTTGGAATGTTTGCTATTTGGCCATTTACAAGATTGGTGCATGTATGGAGTATGCCAGTCGAATATATAAATAGAGCGTATATTCAATATTTTAGTCGGGATTTAAAAGATAAATCCTTTCATTGATTTCATAGGGCAATCCATGTTGTATTTGAGATTGCCCTTATGTAATAACCCTGCAACTTTGCTTTTAAAAGGAAACTGTGATAAATTGAAAATAAGATTAAATACTTCGGGAGAATACTTTTATGAATACATTAGAAAGTACAATCAATAAATACTTAGAGGATTTGCGACTTAGGGCGGGTGCTGATTTCTCAGCGTTAGCTCTCCAGGAGTCAAGAGAATCTACGATCCGCTGGAAGTATGCAGTGGGTAATAAAAATGAACGGTTTCGACGGATTGTACTGCGTCTGGGCAAAGGAATTGCAGGGAAAGTATTGATGTCAGGCAGACCTATGATATTGGAACATTATGAACCTCGGCAACATGAAGATCCGCAAGAATACCCGATTCTTTATGCGGAAGAATTGCAATCCGCTCTAGGAGTGCCAGTACTAACAAAGGGAAAAGTCAAAGGAGTGCTTTTAGTGGGTTACCGTACTCCTTGCGTAATTGAGGAAGTAGTCATTGATTTATCAAAACGAGTTGCCACAGAACTAGAAAATAGTATAGACTTTTAAATCATTTGTGCTACATTGGGGGCTGTCGTATGAGGCGAAAAACTTCCGAATCCTTATTAAAAATGATTTTTCAGTATGTAAGCGATGCAATACTCATTTTAGATGAACAAGGAATGATTGTGGAGGCCAATCCATCGATTGAAATGCTGACAGGTTATTGTACTAAGGAGCTTATTCATAAAGTGAAATTAAGCAGTATTTGCCAGGGAATGGACAAATGTGCAGATTTTACCGTTTGTACAAATTGTTTTACGAATTTAGGAAGTATTTCTTCTTTTGAAATTCGCTTACTGCATAGGAATGGGCAAATCTTTTCCGCAGCTGCAAGTACGACTCGTTTGCAAGAACATATGGGTGGTTTGTTAGTAGTCGTACTAAGGGACATGTCAGAACATAATAAAGAGGAACAAAAGCAATTACAAAAAAAAATGGCTAATTATATGATTCAAGCACAAGAAGAGGAACGTAAGAGAGTATCCCGTGAATTGCATGACGGAGTAGGACAAAGTATTTATAGTATGATTGTGGGTCTTAATATCATTGGGCAAATGGAACTTAAAGATGAATTAAAAGAACATTTTCAAATGGTACAAGATATGGCGGTGCAGGCTTTAAATGAAGTACGATACATTGCTGTCGATCTTAGACCTTCCTCCCTCGATGATTGGGGTCTATTACCAGCCCTACGGTCTTTCATTAAACAGTTTGAGCGAACCTATGGCATTGTAACAACCTTATCTGTTGTAGGAAAAGAACGTCGTTACAAATCAGCGGTAGAAACGGCCCTTTATCGTATCTGTCAAGAGGCTATGGTTAACGCAGCTAAATATGCGAACATTGATAAACTACAGATATATTTTGAAGAACAGGATCAACAGTTGCACTTAGTAGTTACAGATTTTGGGCGGGGTTTTAATATTGAAAAGATTGAAATACAGGGAACAGGACTTGGGCTGTACGGTATGCGAGAGCGGGCAGAATTGATTGGCGGCACTCTTGATATTACATCCAACTTTGGCCATGGTACTACGATTCGGGTTAATGTTCCCTTAAGTAAACAGGAGGAAACAACTTATGACCATCCGTGTTTTAATAGCTGATGATCACGCTGTTGTCCGTTCAGGATTAGCTATGCTAATTAACTCTCAGCAGGACATGGAGGTGGTTGGGGAAGCTGCAGATGGAAGGGAAGCTGTAGAATTAGGATTAAAACTACTTCCACAAGTGGCACTTATGGATTTGAGTATGCCTCCAGGTGAGAATGGTTTAATTGCTACTGCAAGATTAAAGGAATTGCTACCACAAACTCGAGTGCTGATTTTGACTATGCATGATGATGAAGAATATTTGTTTCAATCTCTAAAGGCAGGGGCAATGGGATACATCTTAAAGAACGCTCCTCAATTTGATTTAATTCAGGCGATTCGTACAGTTAACCAAGGAGAATCGTATTTGTATCCATCTGCTGCAAAATCGTTAATTGAAGGATTTTTGAGGCAAGGAAATAAAAGGGAAGAGGTTGAGTCACTCACCTTATTAACAGAACGAGAACGACAAACATTACGCTTAGTAGCTATGGGGTATGCTAATAAAGATATTGCTGAGCAACTTTGTCTTTCCGTCAAAACCGTTGAAGCTTATAAAACGAGAATAATGGAAAAACTCCAGTTTAAAACTAGGCCTGAAATGGTGAAGTACGCCATAAAAAAAGGACTATTAGATTTAGAGGGATAATACTACAAAGTAGAAATTAGATAATCCTAATTTTAGGGTTAAATGCATGATGTTTATAAAATTTGGAGGTTGCAGGATGGATGGATTATATGACATTGTAGGCAGGCGCATTCATTATTTGCGAGTAGCAGTAACCGACAGATGCAATTTTCGCTGTCAATACTGTATGCCATCAGATGGCGTAAAATGGACGGAGCATGACAATATTTTACGATATGAAGAACTACTACGAATTATCCATGCATTTACCAGCTTAGGAATTGATAAAGTACGTATTACTGGTGGAGAGCCTTTAGTACGTAAAGGTCTAATACCTTTTTTAAAAAAGGTTACAGCGATTGCAGGTATTAAAGAAGTCGTGCTAACAACCAATGGTAGTATGCTCGAAGAATATGCTCCCCTTTTAAAGAAAGCAGGGGTGAAACGCGTAAATGTGAGTCTTGATACCTTATATCCTGAAAGGTTTAAAAAAATAACAGGACAAGATGCATTGCATCAAGTATTGGCAGGGATAAAAAAAGCGCAAGCAGTAGGTCTTACGCCAATTAAAATAAATATGGTTGTTATGAAAGATTTCAATTCAGATGAACTTGTTGACTTTGCGAATTTGGCAATGGAGAATCCATATCAAATTCGATTTATTGAATATATGCCCTTTTGCTCTGATAAAAACTACCTATTTACCGCAGCTGAGATAAAACAACAACTTATTACCGCTGGTTTTACGACAATGCTTCCAGAGGTGAGTAATAATTCTCCAGCTCAAGTATATCGTTTTCCCCAATCGCAGGGTTCAATTGGTTTTATTACTCCTGTATCCCAGCATTTCTGTAGCTCCTGCAATCGCATTCGTCTCACACCCGATGGCAATCTTAAGCCCTGTTTATTATCGAACCAAGAATATTCTTTGCGAGATGTTTTACGTGCAGGAATCTCTGATCAAGAGCTTTTAGATACGATAAGACAAGTGGTTTGGAATAAGCCGATGGAACATGAGTTAAAGAAGGGGAAGAAAAGTGAAAGGGGCATGTATCGTATTGGAGGGTAACCGGTTTTCAATTGTTGTATTAGCAGGTGGTCAGAGTAGCCGGATGGGCTGCGACAAAGCGGCACTTCCTTGGGAAAATGGAGATATCCTCCATAACTTATTGTTAAAAATGCTAACATTGTCTGATGATATCCTAGTAGTGAGTAACATCACTAGAAATATTAAACTGCCTGTCCGGCAAGTTCCTGATATCCTAATGTCTAAAGGGCCCTTAAGTGGTATTCATGCAGGACTATTCTATGCTCGATATTCTCGGGTTTTTGTTACGGCCTGTGATACACCTTTTTTAAAACCTGAAATTATTCCAATTATTGTTCAATCCTTGGAAAGCCAGGATGGGGCTGTTACTGTACGTAAAGGGAAAATAGAACCCCTATTGGCCTGTTATCGAAAACCTTGCGCTGCCATAATCGAAGAGCTTATTCCGAAGGAACAATACAGTGTTCTTAGATTGTTAGATAAAATTCACTGGGTGCCTGTTACTTGTCTAGATGAACTGGATGATTGCCTTTTTACAAACATTAATACGTATAGTGATTATGAAAAAGCAAAACTAATATTGGGAAGGGGAAAAGAAGTATGATACCCCTTATATCATTTGTGGGCTATTCTGATAGTGGTAAAACCACCCTTTTGGTAAAGGTTATTTCTGAGCTTAAAAGTCGTGGTTATCGAATTGCTGTTATTAAACATGATGGACATGATTTTGAAATAGATCATAAAGGGACTGATACTTACAAGCACCGCCAAGCTGGTGCTGATATTGTATGTATTGCCTCTAGTAAGAAAGTCGCTATAATAGAAAACTTTACTCATCCACCAGTATTGGATGATATAGTGCAGAGTATTACTAATGTTGATTTGATTTTGACGGAAGGCTTTAAACAAGAAAAAAAACCACAAATCGAAGTACACCGCCAGGGAATAGAATGTATTGGTCCCAAAAAGAATCGGATTGCGTTAATTGCGGATCAACAGATTTATGAGGGTGTACCGTATTTTAAATTGGATGAGATAGAAGCGGTTGCTGACTTTTTAGAAAATATAATTCAAGATTCAACGCTATAGCTGTAGGGTTAATTTCTTATCTGCTATTTTGGGAAAGGAGACTTGGAAATGGCAATATCATTAGAAGATTCTATGTCAATTTTACTAGAAAAAATAAAATTGCAAAAAAAAACTCATATTTCCCTAGAAGATTGCTATAATCGGGTATTAGCAGAAGACATTATTGCAGATATGGATTTTCCTCCTTTTGATCGATCGCCCTTAGATGGTTATGCAGTAAGAATGGAAGATGTACAATCTGCCTCTTCTTTTAATCCTGTGGTGCTAAAACAAGTAGATTATGTACCAGCAGGCAGTTGGCCAAGTAAAAAAGTTGAAATAGGCATGGCAACACGCATTATGACAGGGGCGAAAATCCCTGAAGGAGCAGATGCTATCATTCGACTGGAAGATACAGAAGTTCAACAGGACATGGTTAGCATCTTCGCAGCTAAAGATGCCAATCACAATATCTGTAGGCAAGGGGAAGAAATTTGTATTGGCCAGATTATGCTAAAAAAAGGCACGGTCATTAAGGATGGAGCGATGGGGATACTGGCGATGCTTGGCAGGAGTAAACCCTTGGTTTATGAGCAGCCGAAAGTTGCTATCTTGGCTACTGGGACTGAGATTGTTAGTGTTGATCAGCCTCTAACCAAAGGAAAGATTCGGAATTCGAATAGTTATATGTTAATGGCAAAAGTTAGAGAAGCTGGAGGACAACCGATTCTTTTAGGGCAGGTCAAAGATGATATTAAAGAAATGGAAAAGAAGCTAATAGGGCATGAGAACATTGCTATGTATATCACGACAGGGGGGGCGTCTGTTGGTGATTATGACTTAATGGAGCAATTATTTTATAAAATGAAAATTCCCATGTTATTCAGTCGCTTAGCAATGAAGCCAGGCATGCCGGTAATAACAGGTTTCTGGCATGATACATTGGTGGTAGCCTTATCTGGAAATCCGGCATCAGCAAATGTTTCTTTTGAAGTGCTACTAAGGCCTTTACTGCGAAAAATGGCAGGAATTATTGAGATTGAAAGGCCTAGAGCAGAAGCTAAGCTTAAGAAGGCCTTTAATAAAAAAAGTAAGTCTAGGCGTTTCATTTGGGCTAGGTGTGAAAATATCGATGGAGCCCTATATGCTGAACCGATTGATTTTCAAGGAAATGGTATGTTGTCAGGCTTGTTGCCAGCTAACGCTCTTATTGATGTTTCGGCGGACAGTAGTTGTTTACCAATAGGAACGAGGGTAAATCTTCGTTTATTGACTGATTAGAGAGGAAAAAATAATGAAATCAATTGATGTAAGTCAGGCAATCGGTATGATCTTAGGACAAGATCTTACTCGTGTTGTCCCTGGGGAAACGAGCGGCGTAGCTTTTAAAAAGGGTCATATCATTAAGGCAGAAGATATTTCTTTAATGCGCAGCATGGGGAAAAATAATGTATATGTTATGGAATTTGGTGAGGATCAAGTTCACGAAAATGATGCAGCAGAGCAGTTAGCCCTTTTGGTAGGACATAAAGACTTGTTGCTATCAGAAGCTGCCGAAGGTAAGGTAGGGATACGGGCACAGTGTCATGGTCTACTTAAGATAAATACTGAGAAATTATTTGAAATTAATATGTTAGAGGGGGTAGCCCTTTCTACCTTACATAATAATAGCCTTGTGTGTGTGAATGAACTAGTCGCTATTGCAAAGATTATCCCTCTGGTTTTACCAAAGAAAACAATGAATCAAGTAAAAGAAATATGTATAGATGAAGATATAATCCGTATTATCCCTTTTACTGCGAAAAAGGCAGGCTTACTGATTACAGGAAGTGAGGTATATTATGGTATAATACAAGATAAATTTGAAGCGGTAATAAAAAAGAAGTTTGCAGATCTGGGCAGTGTAGTAACAGAAACAATATTTTTACCAGATGATGAAAATTTAATCGCAGAAAAGATAAAGACATTGGCTGCCAAAAATGACATTGTATTTGTAACTGGCGGCATGTCAGTCGATCCTGATGACGTTACATTGGCAGGTGTAAAAAAGGCAGGGGCAGATGTAGCAGTATATGGCACACCTGTTTTACCAGGTGCTATGTTTATGACGGCCTATTTAGGTGAAATACCTGTAATCGGTATTCCTGCATGTGGTATGTTTAGTAAAGTAACGGTGCTTGATGTAGTATTACCCAAGATATTAATCGGTGAGCGTATTACGCGCCAGTATATAGCTTCCCTAGGACATGGTGGTTTATGTCGCCGTTGCGAGAGTGGCTGCACGTATCCTCATTGTTCATTTGCAAAGTAAAAGGAGTGGAATTATGGGAGAATTTACTCATTTTAATACCAAAGGTGAGAGTCATATGGTGGATGTGAGTGCAAAAGAGATAACCCATCGACAAGCAGTTGCTCGTGGACAAATTTTTATGGAAGTGGAAACATTAGAAAAGATATATGACAGTCAAATTGCCAAAGGCAATGTTTTGGAAGTGGCACGTTTAGCGGGTATTATGGCGGCTAAACAGACACAGCATTTAATACCTCTTTGCCATCCTTTACCGATAAGTTCTGTTATGATCAGTTTCACCAAAGGGGAAGCCTCTGTTATCATTGAGGCGACTGTTAGAGTGAGCGGACAAACAGGTGTTGAAATGGAAGCCATGACAGCCGTTAGCATCGCCGCTTTGACCATATATGACATGTGTAAAGCCATTGACCGTTCTATGGTAATATCGAATGTTTGTTTAATGAAAAAGGAAGGCGGTAAGAGTGGCCTATTTGAGAGGGAGGACGATCCATGTCTGCAAAAATAGCTGCTGTTTGCATTAGCAAGGAAAAGGGTGTACGCAAAACGAATATTGGTGAGGCTACTCTAATCCCCAACTGGGGCATGGAAGGTGACGCCCATGCAGGGAAATGGCATAGGCAGATTAGTTTACTCAGTGTAGATAGTATAGAAAAAATGCGGGAAATGGGGAAGCAAAAAGGTCTAGAGTTAGTTCCGGGGGATTTTGCTGAAAACCTTACTACAGAAGGCTTAGAACTTTTCAAACTGCCAGTAGGTACCTATCTTAAAGCTGGTGAAACATTATTAGAAGTGACCCAGATTGGTAAGAGTTGTCATCATGGCTGTGAAATATTTAAACAGGTTGGTCAATGTGTTATGCCAAAAGAAGGCATTTTTACCCGCGTACTTGTTGGTGGTAAAGTTAAGGCTGAGGATCCAATTACACTCTGGCAGGGAATACCAGTAGGAATTATTACTGCTAGTGACAAAGGTGCTAAAGGTGAACGGGAAGATACCAGTGCCAAAGAAATTGAAAAACTTATACCCGAGATTCAAGGGCAGGTTATTGACTATCGTATACTGCCAGATGATCAGGAGGTGTTAGCAAAGGCTATGACGGAGATGGTAGACCAGCTTGGTGTAGGTCTTTTACTTACTACTGGGGGCACTGGTTTTTCCCCTAGAGATGTAACTCCTGAAGCAACTTTGCGCGTGATTGAAAGAGCTGTCCCTGGACTCCCAGAGGCCATGCGCCGAGAAAGCTTTGCTATATCCCCAAGGGCTATGTTAAGCCGAGCTGTGGCAGGTATTCGTGGTAAATGCCTTATTGTCAATCTGCCAGGTAGCCCCAAAGCAGTACGAGAATGTCTGCAAGTCATTTTACCTGTACTGCCTCATGCCCTAGATATCCTTCGTGGCACGGGCAGTGAATGCGGACAATCAATTACTGGTAAAGGGTTATAAAAAGAGAGACAAAGTATAGATTAATCCTATATATAATAAAACACTCCTAAACAGATTTTGTTTAGGAGTATTTGTTTTAATTGTGGGGAAAGTGGGATATTAAAACAGGAAATTGGCACAGGAGGAACGAATAAATTTCTTATAATAGATGTACGAGCACACTAGGAGGTTAAAATAGTGAAGAGTGAAGTAAAACGGTCTGTATGCCCTTATGACTGCCCAGATGCCTGCGGACTTATGGTAGAAACGTTCGAGGGTAAAGCGATAAGAGTTACGGGAGATCCAGATCATCCTTATACAAAAGGATCCTTATGTCCGAAAATGAATCATTATGAAAAGACAGTACATTCGCCAGAGCGGTTGACTCACCCCTTATTACGTACAGGACCTAAGGGAACAGGGGAATTCAAGGCGATTAGCTGGGATGAAGCAATGCATCATATTAAGGATCATTGGCAGAAGATAATTGCTGAGTATGGAGCCGAGTCTATTCTTCCTTATTCCTATGCGGGGACAATGGGAGTGGTACAGCGTAATATTGGAGAGGCTTTTTTTCATCGTTTAGGAGCTTCTCGTTTAGATCGAACAATCTGTTCATCTGCTAAAGGATATGGATGGTCTACTGTAATGGGCGCAAGCCTAGCACCCCATCCTCAAGAAGTAGCAGCAAGTGACTTAATCATTCTTTGGGGCACTAATGTGCTGGCTACAAATATCCATTTGTTATATTATGTTCGCGAAGCAAAAAAAAGGGGTGCGACTGTCTGGTTAATTGAGACTTATGAGACGCCGGCAGCTCAAGTTGCTGATAAGGTGATCATAGTACGACCTGGTACTGATGGGGCCTTGGCCTTGGGGATGATGAATGTCTTGGTACGTAATGGTTTGGTTGATGAGGAATTTGTTAGGCAACATGTACAAGGCTTTGAATCGTTGAAGGAAGAAGTTTTACCAGACTATTCTACTGAAGTAGTAAGTGAAATTACGGGAATTGATAGCACTACAATAGAAGAGATAGCTATCTTATATGGGAAAGCCCAAGCACCTTTTATCGTTATGGGCAGTGGAATGTCACGGTATGGTAATGGTGCTATGACAGTTCGTGCGATTACCTGTCTTCCAGCGATTGTGGGAGCCTGGGCAAAAACAGGGGGAGGCCTTTTATCAAGTATTGGTACGAGTGGTGCCTTTGCTATGGAAACTATCACTCGGACAGATTTTATTAAAGAACCCACTCGCAGCGTAAATATGAATCAATTAGGTATAGCTTTGCAGGAATTGAATAATCCGCCAATTAAGAGTATGTATGTATATCATTCAAATCCTGCAGTTGTTACTCCGGATCAAAATGCAGTAATAAAAGGACTTTTGCGAGAAGATCTATTTACTGTAGTTCATGAAAGATTCATGACGGATACGGCCCGTTATGCCGATATTGTGTTACCGGCAACTAGTTCACTAGAACATGCGGACATATATCGTTCCTATGGGCATTACTGTGTACAAAGGGCCTATTCAGTCATCCCCCCAGTTGGAGAAGCAAAGTCAAATTGGGATGTATTCCGTTTACTAGCTGAGGCAATGGAGTTTAAGGAGCCTTTTTTCCAGCAGACTGTAGATGAAATTATTAATCAATTAATTGACACTCCGAATGCATGGCTTAAAGGCGTAGACATAGAAAAATTGCAGAATGGTGTAGCAGTAGAACTACCATTGCCTCCTAATTACAAAACACTATTTAAGACTCCTTCAGGAAAAATAGAAATATTTAATCCGAGGGAAGAGGAGCCTCTTCCTAGGTACAATACATCACATGGTGATGATGCTCCTTTTTGGTTTATGAATGCTCCCGGACTATATTCTCTTAATTCTTCATTTAATGAACGGCCTGACCTTTTGGAAAAAAGGAAAGGCATGTATTTGATGATGAACCCCCGTGATGCTTTAAATAAAAACCTACAAGATAAGCAAGAAGTCATCGCCTATAATGAGCGAGGAGAAGTTACCTTTATTCTTGATATAACACCAAAAGCTCCCGTTGGTGTAGTGATAGCAGAAGGAATCTTTTGGATCAAAGATACTCCAGGGCAGCGTTCTGTGAATGCTTTGACTTCTCAGCGTCTAACAGATAAGGCGGCTGCTAGTACTTTTTATGATACAAAGGTTGATGTTCGCGCTAAATAAAAAAATGTAGAAATACAATCCTCCAATATATTATTGGAGGATTGTATTTTATTTATTGAATTTTCATATAATAAATAGGAATTTTGGTAATAGTTAACCTTACGTTAGAATAGATTAGATTAACACACTTATTTACAGGCAAATTGACATAAGTAAGGGGTGATGGTTATGAGGACCTTGTTTAAAGAAAAGATAAGTAGATTTGGCTCACTGATTAGTTTATTGACGTTAACCACTATGTTAACGTTGTTTTCTCTCTTTATGCCAGATCTAATAGCAACTCCCTCTGGAAGAGTTTTTGTGGTTTTATGGGCTGTGATCGCGATTGTAGCATTTATTGCCCATGCGAGAGGATTAAGGGTAGGGGTTAATAAGCGCTATAATGCCCACAGTATTATGAGAAAAGAAGAGCGCACCCTTAAAAAGGGGCGCCCTCAACGCTTAGTGCGCGGATTATAGTTAAATTTTAATGGAAGATAACACATCGTCTAGGTTGTTGAGTAGATTGTTGATATCGGCAGTTGTTATAACTAGAGGCGGTTGGAAAGCTAATGTGTTGCGATTGGGACCATTTTTCCCAACTAAAAATCCCCGGTTTTTCATTTCCTCTAGGATATAATCTGTTTCTTTCATAGCTGGCGTTTTGTCAGCGTAAACTAATTCTGCACCGATCATAAGACCTAGACCTCGTATATCTCCGATAATCGGATATTTTTGCTGTAAAAGAGTAAGACCATCCTTTAAAACTTTACCAAGTACAGCGGCTTTAGCGGGTAGATCATTTTCTTGAATATAACGTAAGGTAGCTAAGCTAGCTGCCGCTGTCACTGGGTTGCCCCCTAAGGTAGACGCACCAGGACGAGTGTATATGTCGGCAATCTCAGCTCTAGCAGTAAAGGCTCCTACAGGTGTGCCGTTTCCAAGTGCTTTTGCCATTGTCATTATGTCAGGTTCTACATCATAATGCTCCATGGCAAACATCTTTCCAGTACGACCAAAACCTGTTTGTACTTCATCGATGATGAGTAAAATTCCGTAGGCATCTAAAATGGATTTAACACGTTTAAAATAATCGGGTGGCGGAGTAACCATTCCACCATTTCCTTGAATAGGTTCGGCGAACATAGCAGCTACTTTTCCGGAAGTAGCTGTTTTTATAATGGTCTCAATTTCATTGGCGCAAGCTAAATCACAAGATGGATATTTTTTGTCATAGGGACAACGATAGCAATAGGCATTCGGTGCAAAACTAATCCCCCCAACAGGATTAGGATCTGTACGCCACATACTCAAACCTGTTAAGCTCATTCCAAGTTTTGTGCGACCATGCAAACCCTGGCGCAAACTAATAAACTCAGAGTTTCCAGTATATAAAGTGGCCAAGAGGGCGGCCCCCTCATTGGCTTCGCTTCCAGAACTGCAAAAGAATGTTTTTTGCAATCTTCCTGGTGTTATGTGAGCTAATTGTTCAGCAAGATTCACAATGTTTTCGGTTAAATAAATAGTGCAAGTATGCTGTAGGGTATTGACTTGTTCGCAGATTGCTTTCGTAATCTCAGGATTGCAGTGACCGCAATTAACGACGGATACACCAGCAAAACAATCCAGATATTCTTTCCCGGTGGAGTCATACAAATATTGCATTTCACCACGTACTAATTGCATTGGATGGTTATAAAAATGATACACGCAAGGGATTATATATTGGCTTTTTTTACGTAAAATTTCTTCAGATCCAATATAAGTATTCAAATATATCTCACCTTTCCATTTTTATAGAATAAAAACTATTAAATTTACTTAGATAGGCGATAACGGAAACTGCCGACACCTAGTTCTCTAGGGCTTATTTCAGTAATTTTTTCTAATTGATTCATATCAAATTGGTAGTTTTCCTGTTGAGCTGTTAATTTATCCAATTCCTCACGGTAAACTCTTGTAATAGCTCCTACTACGTCAGCGGTATAGTATTGCCCTTCTATGCGATAATTTTGGACAGCAGTTAGGGAAACTAGGTGGGGTAGTAGGCATAAATCTTTAGCAAATAAAAGATTGCTTCGGCCATATTGATCTACCATAATAGGATGTTGTTGTCCTGCGGTATCGAGTAATGCATACTGTTTTGTGTCTAAAGCTGGGTCATAACACTTTTCGTATTGGTCGTTTAAAATGGCATCAGGTATAGAATGGTCTGTAATCATTGCGGGTATTGATCCGTGGACAATAATTTCTAAAGGAAGTTGGCTTTTTTCTACCAAATGAATAACTTGTTCATAGGTAGCTTCAAGAGATATTGTAGCTTTTTTTACTTCATTATTTCTAAGAAGTTGAGTTGTCATGTGATTAAATACATTAAATGAAAAATCAGTTTGTATTGGGAAGTTAGAGAGTTGTCTTGCCATGGCCAAAGATCCAAGGTTACCAACCATTACACCATGAGGTTTTAACTTGCTAAGAGCAGCGAAAAATTGCTCTAGTTCTCCACATTCTCGTTCCATTGTAATACGAGGAGTAGTAACTATAACTTTTGCATTATATTTTATAGTTTCTTCTATGGCTTCAGATATGGATTGTAATGTCCAGGGAAGGGCTGGTTTGGCTGATTCTCCACCAATATATATGATATTAGCCCCATTTTGGCAAGCCGCACGCAAGGAAGATAAATCAGCAACACGGACACTTAATGTAGGCTTAAATGGTTCACTAGCCTTTGGAGCTTGAACTGGTACTGGTCTCTTTACTACGGTTGTCATATCAGCTTCTCGCACAGCTTGGCTAAAGAAACGGGGCTCCCGTTTACCACTATAACCGATGGCTGTGGCACCTGGATTGCCCAAGGCATAACAAGTAGAAAAATCTCTGGACCGACTGTTTTGTAATTCTTCCCAACCCTGTTGATCTAAGGTATAACCTGTTGGATCAGCAATATAACGATCAATGGCTTTACGATATGTTTTTACGATACGGCTTACAAAATCAGCAGTACGCATACGTCCTTCAATTTTGAATGAGCGTACGCCAGCTTGTATGAGTTCAGGTAACTTAGGGTATAAGCACATATCTTTCATGGCTAGTTTGTAGGGACCAGGATCTTGGTCTGTGACAGGGTTCCCTGTTGCTGTATCCACCAGTTGATAAGGCCAGCGACAAGGTTTCAAACAACGACCACGGTTAGAGCTTTGTCCAAAAACGACACCTGATTGTATACATTGGCCACTGTGAGAAATGCACATATCACCATGAATAAAATATTCGACTTCTATGCCAGTGCGCTCTTTCAAGAGGCTAAGCTGGGAGAGAGACATTTCCCGGTTTACGACAACACGAGTAATTCCATAACCTTGTAAGGTACGTACAGCGTGTTCGTTATGCGTATTCATCATAATGGATGCGTGCAGGGGAACGCTTAGCTTCATTTCCCGTGCCAACTCCAAAATAGATAAATCCTGTACAATAAGTGCATCTGGCTTAAGTTCATCAAGCAGACTAAGATAAGAACGCATCTTATCAATTTCCCGGTCACTGATTAGGTTGTTAACCGTAACATGTAGTTGTACATTGTGATTATGGGCATATTCGATAGCCTTAGCCAGCATTTTATCATCAAAATTAGCGGTTGTTTTAAACATGCGCATATTGAATTGTTTGCCGCCTAGATATACAGCATCTGCTCCGGCTTCAATAGCGGCTTCTAATACATCCCATGTGCCGACAGGTGCTAATAATTCAACAGAGTTTCGTGTTAATAGCATTTTTTCATCTCCAACAATTTTAATAAGGTGATTTATTGAAAAATTTCAGATGCTTCCTGTAACAAATCTTTCGGCAAGCTGATATCTAAATTTTCCGCAGTAAACTGATTCAACAAAATTTCTGGTGATTTTACAATATCAACAGGAATCGTTTTTACTTCTCTGCCATGTAAAATCATTTCGGCTTTTACTGCGCATTCCTTACCTAGTTGATAGTGGTTAGCTACCAAACCACCTAAGGCACCATCCGATATGTTAGGTGTATGAGAGGCAATAATGGGTACTCCAATGGTATCTGTATAATAAACAATAGTAGCAAAGTTTTCTTCTACAATCCGTCCAATTGGCAAAAATAAAGCGTCTAATCCTGATGGTAAGATATCAGGAAGATTGGATAAATCCTCAGAATTATCAATAGCAATTTCTACTAAGCGTATGGTAGGATGAACTACTTTACGGAAGTTTGCTACTTCAACCATAGAATTTATATCTTTTGTGTGATAAAGGATGCCTACGGTTGTTGCTGTAGGCAGTAAACGACTGATAAAAAGCATTTTGTCATCTGCTTTAACCATACCGGCAACTCCTGTTGCTTTACCGCCAGGTTCTGCCAAACTATGTACAAGGTTCGCGCCGATAGGGTCAAATACAGGTGTAAATACTACAGGGATATTTGCAGTAAGTTTTACAGCAGCAGTAGCCGCGGGCGTCGAGCAGGCAAATATAAGATCCACTTTTTTTTCAGCCAATTGATTGGCGAGTTCAGGAAGTTGATCAATATTTCCGTCAGCGTTTAGATAATGAAACTCAGTTTGAATACCGAGTTGTGCAATCTCAGATTTAAAACCATGCACTGCATCGTCTAAGTTTTGTGTAAGTTGCAGAATGCCTATATTATACAATTGATAACACCTCTTTAAAACATTTCTAACCACTATAAATTCAACAAATTATGAGTAATACCTGCGAAAGATTGTGAAAAAATATCCTAATTTCGAAAAAAATATATTATATTGTTAGATTAAGAGGGAAAGTAGTAAATTTCAGTAAGGAATGTTATTTCGTTATTCCATACTATAAAGTATAATGAAAAGGAACTTTTCTATACAATTAGTTTTCTGTCTTCGGAAGGGTGTGAAATATATGGAGCAACAACTACAGCATTCGAATAATAAAGCATTTGTACATTTACATGTTCATACAGAATATAGCTTACTAGATGGTGCTAGCCGCGTTAACGCTTTAGTAAAGCGGGCAAAGGAATTGGGTATGCCAGCCATTGCAATTACAGATCATGGCACTATGTATGGCGCTATAGAGTTTTATAAACAAGCAAAAAAACAAGGTATTAAGCCAATTATTGGTTGTGAAGTGTACGTGGCTCCTCGCTCTCGTCAGGAAAGAACAATGGTGGAGGGAGAAGCCTACTATCATTTAGTACTTTTGGCGGAAACGGACGAGGGCTATCGTAATTTGATTGAGCTTGTGTCACGAGCCAATACAGAAGGTTTTTATTATAAACCAAGGGTGGATAAGGAACTACTCAGTATTTATAGTAAAGGGCTTATTTGTCTAAGTGCCTGTATTGCAGGAGAAATCCCATCTTGGTTGTTAAAAGGCAATATTGAAACTGCAGAGGCTTTGATTCAAGAGTATATTACCATATTCGGCAAAGATAACTTTTTTTTGGAACTTCAGGATCATGGAATACCAGAACAAAAAAAGGTAAATAAGTTCTTAATAGAGATGTCCGAGAAGTTTGGTGTTGGCTTAGTTGCTACTAATGACTTACATTATATTAATAAAAAAGATGCGGAATGTCATGATGTGCTGTTATGCATTCAAATGGGTAAGACGGTAGATGACACAGCTAGGATGAAGTTTTCTAGCGATGAATTTTATCTAAAGAATTTTGATGAAATGTCCCAGTTATTTGGAGAACATCCAAAAGCCTTGACAAATACTTGTCTTATTGCTGAACGCTGTAATGTAAATCTGGAGTTTGGGAATTTATATTTGCCTGAATTCCCCGTACCAGAAGGCCTTACAGCAAATGAGTACCTTGAGCAGTTATGTAAAGAAAAATTAACGGAACGTTACAGCGATATCACGCCTGAGGTGCTAGAGCGTCTTGCATTTGAGCTAGACGTGATTATAAAGATGGGTTTTGCTGGGTACTTTTTAATTGTGTGGGATTTTATTAATCATGCTAGGCAGCAGGAGATTCCAGTCGGACCAGGCAGAGGGTCAGCAGCCGGTAGTATTGTATCTTATTTGCTAAGGATTACCAATATTGATCCTATTGCCTACGGATTGCTATTCGAAAGGTTCCTAAATCCGGAACGGGTCACCATGCCCGATATTGATATTGATTTTTGTTATGTGAAACGCGGTAAGGTTATCGAATATGTATCGGAACGATATGGGGCTGATAAAGTGGCCCAAATTATTACCTTTGGAACGATGGCAGCAAAGGGAGCTATTCGCGATGTAGGGCGGGCTTTAAATATGCCTTATGGAGAAGTCGACCGCATTGCCAAAATGGTGCCAAATGAACTGGGCATTACTCTAAAACGTGCCTTGGAAATTAGCTCTGAATTTCGGACAACTTATGAAAGCGAAGCAATGGTGGGAAAACTTTTGGATTTGGCTATGGCGGTTGAAGGTTTGCCCCGGCATGCTTCTACCCATGCAGCTGGGCTCGTAATTTCCAAGGAGCCTTTGACTCATTATGTGCCACTACAGAATTCAGCCGAAGGTTTTCTGACGACCCAGTATGATAAGGATAAAGTAGAAGAGCTAGGCCTATTGAAGATGGACTTACTCGGCCTTAGAACCTTAACCGTAATTGGCGATACGATAAAGTTAGTGAAGGAAAGTCAGGGCATCAGAATAGATATTGATAAGATCCCTTTTGATGATCCTAAAGTAAGTGCTATGTTGACGAGTGGGGATACGGCGGGAGTCTTTCAATTAGAGTCAAGTGGTATGACTGCTTTAGTAAAAGACTTAAAACCGGAATGTTTTGCAGATTTAATTCCTTTAGTCGCTTTATATCGGCCAGGTCCTTTGGGAAGCGGCATGGTGGAAGACTTTATTAATGGCCGCAACGGTAAAAAGCAAGTGACTTACGTACATCCTTTACTAGAGCCTATCTTACATGACACCTTTGGCGTTATCCTATACCAGGAACAGGTTATGCAGATTGCGTCTGTTATGGCTGGTTTTACTTTAGGTCAAGCTGATCTTTTGCGGCGAGCGATGGGTAAAAAGAAACATGATGTACTAGATGCTCAGCGAGAGAACTTTTTACGTGGCGCAATGGAGCGGGGCATTGAAGGAAAAATGGCGGGAGAAATCTTTGACTTAATGGCCCATTTTGCGGATTATGGCTTTAATAAATCTCATAGTGCGGCTTATGCCTTAGTTGCATATCAAACAGCCTATTTAAAGGCAAATTACCCCCAGGAATTTATGGCGGCGCTGCTATCTAGTGTTATGGGGACAAATGATAAAATAGGCTCTTATATTGAAACTTGTCGCCAAATGGGAATTGCTGTATTGCCGCCAGATATAAACGCGAGTCAAAGCAGCTTTAGTGTTGATGGTTCTGGGATACGCTTTGGTTTGGCCGCAGTAAAAAATGTAGGGGAGAATGCCATTCAAAATATGGTAGCTTCCCGTGATGCAGATGGAAAGTTTGAATCATTAGTGGACTTATGTACAAGGGTAGATATGCGGGTTATTAACAAGCGTGTTATTGAAAGTCTGATTAAATGTGGGGCTTTTGACTCATTAGGGGCAAGACGTTCCCAATTGCTAGCTGTACTGGATCGTGCTGTCGATATGGCTGGGGTAAGACAAAGGGATAGAGTCAGCGGGCAAATTGGACTCTTTGGTGAAGAAACTCTCAATGAGGCAGATGAACTTATCTTGCCAGATATTCCTGAAATTCCAAAAGATCAAATACTAGCCTTAGAAAAAGAAATTACTGGTTTTTATGTTACAGGGCATCCTCTAGATGCTTATCGGGATAAGATGAACCATTTTACACCATTAAGTGAGCTTGCTAGTGGTGAGTATGGAGATGGTAAGTCAGTAAAAGTAGCTGGTCTTATTATGAATGCAAAACGCATTACGACTCGTAATGGGGATATGATGTGTTTTATGGTTCTTGAGGACTTTACAGAACAGATGGAAGTAATCGTTTTTCCAAGAATATTTGACAAGTTTAGTAAAATTTTGCTGCCCGATATGCCTGTAAAAGTAAGTGGACGGCTAAATATGAGTGAAGATAAGGCGAAAGTAATTGCGGATGATATTCAACTCCTTAGTGATATGAAAAGTATAGAAGTACGGCTTAAAATAAGTAAGCTGCAAGAGAGTGGGGAAGTGTTTGAACAATTGAAACAAGTTTTTAAAATGTACCCTGGTTCATCTGTCGTATTTTTACATCTTATTGACAGCCGTCGTGTTATTAAGACGGAAAAACAATTTTGGATTAAGCCCACTGCCCAAGCAATTGAGGCATTAGAAAATATTATTGGCAAAGGCCGGGTAACGGTTGCCTGACAAAAAGGACTTGGCCATAGCCAAGTCCTTTCTTTACTTTCCAGTGAGCAGTAGAACAGCGATTGCTGCTCCCTCACGAATATATTGTTTCGTAGTAAGATAAAGGTTATCAGCCATGGGTGCAGGGGCACCAGTTGCTGATATTCCTTGATTTTGGGCTAGGATGAGAGAACGGCGTATGTGCGAAGCATTCGATACAATTATGGCAGTTTTTAAGTTGTTTTCCTGCATAATCTTATGAGAATTAGCTAAGTTTTGCATTGTGTTAAAGGATTGATCTTCTACAAAAATATGCTCTGAGGGGATGCCATGATTCACTAGATAGTTTTTCATGCTGCTAGCCTCGCTGATAGCTTCGTCTTTCCCTTGTGCGCCACTAACAATAATCCTTTTTGCATAACCCTCTCTATAGAGTTTAATTCCTTCATCAAGACGTAGACTAAGCATGAGACTAGGATCTTGCCCGATAAGTTTGGCTCCCAGGATGATGATGGTGTCACTGGCAGATGGTTGTGTTAGATAACCAACTGCAATAATTGGGATCTCGATGGATAAAGTTATTATGAGAACTATAAATAGAATATACCGCTGCAACTTTTTCGAGTAATTCATATTGGCCTCCCAAGGATAATATCACATTGTCTATTATATAATATTGTAAGGGAAAATGTTACATTAGTGCAATGGTAGTTAAAGTTAGTTGAAAATAGGTGAATAATTTTTACTTTTGGCAGAAAACGCCAAGAATTTAGCAGGAATAAAATCCGATATGGAGAAAGCAATGTAGAGATTTGATTTTCATGGTACTATGAGTAGATTAGTAGGATGGTTTCAAAAATATGGGAATAATAGCAGGAGGAATTATGTGGACTGTAATATATATTGCAACGAATCGAGCTCAAGCTGAAAAATTGAAGAACTTACTATGTACAGAGGGAATTTTGGCCAATACAAGACAAGCCGGTGTTTCGTCCGTTGTTGGTGATGGTTTATATGAAATATTAGTACTGGAATCAGAAGCAGATGAAGCACATGCAGTTCTTTGTCAGCATGCGATAAAATAAAGAAAACTAAGATTAGGTAGAGGTAATAACTTTATTTGAATCTTAGACGCCTTCGCCCTTATTCAGGGGCTAGTTCCTCTTAACTTCCACTGTAGAAGATAGGGGAGTATAAGAGCGACTTAGTACCGGATTCATTGTAATATATGTTTTAAAAATTGTAGGAGAGTGTACAGCGTGCTAAAAAAGACGAAAATTATTTGCACATTAGGACCAAGTACGGATAAAACAGGTATTTTGGAAAATTTGCTGGTTGAAGGTATGAACGTTAGCCGTTTTAATTTTTCCCATGGATCTCACGAAGAGCAAGGTAAGCGTATTGAAATGCTGCGTGCTGCTAGCAAAAAACTGAATAAAACAGTAGCCTTATTATTAGATACTAAAGGGCCAGAAATACGTTTGGGTAAGTTTGCTAGTGGGAAAGTTCACTTAACAACAGGACAAGCATTTACATTGACGTCAAAGGAAATCTTAGGGACAGTTGATAGGGCATCTGTTAATTACAGCTTATTACCGCAAGAGGTAAATGTAGGTAATACAATTTTATTATCTGATGGCTTAATTAGTTTACGTGTAGACGCTGTCCAGGATGATGAAATCGTTACTACAGTGCTAAATAGTGGCGATATTAGTGATCGGAAAAGAGTAGCAGTACCTGATGTAAGTCTTAATATGCCCTTTTTATCAGAACAAGATGAGGCAGATATCTTATTTGGTGTTAAGCAAAATATGGATTTCATTGCGGCATCTTTTGTACAAAGGGCTGCTGATATCTTGGCAATTCGTAAATTACTGGAAAGTGTTAATGCCCATATGGAGATTATCGCTAAAATTGAAAACGCAGAAGGTGTTAGAAATATCGATGAAATCTTAAAAGTTGCTGATGGCATCATGGTAGCCAGAGGTGATTTGGGAGTAGAGATTCCAACAGAAGAAGTTCCAATTGTACAAAAACGTTTAATCGATAAATGTAATAAAGCAGGTAAGCCTGTTATCACCGCGACCCAGATGTTAGAGTCGATGATGGTGAACCCTCGCCCTACGCGCGCAGAAGCGAGCGATATTGCCAATGCTATTTTGGATGGTACAGATTGTATTATGCTAAGTGGAGAGACTGCATCAGGGGATTACCCTGTTGAAGCCGTGAAAACTATGGCTCGGATAGCTATACGTACGGAGGAGTCGTTACAATATAGATCCATCTTACAAGCTAACGGTGTAATGCTGCAAAATACGACTACAGACGCAATTAGTCATGCTACCGTGCAAGTTGCTTATGAATTAAACGCGGCAGCTATTATCACAGCCACAGAACACGGCTATACAGCTCGGATGGTATCAAAGTATCGTCCACAAGCTCACATTGTAGCTGTAACGCCAAATGAAAAAACGATGAGACGTATGATGCTGTTTTGGGGTGTACAACCCATAATGGGAGTAGCAACAAAAAATTCTGATGAAATGGTACAAAATGCTATGAATAGAGCAGTCGAACACGGGGTGGTAAAAGAGGGAGACCTCGTGGTAGTTACTGCTGGAGTTCCAGTAGGTATGTCTGGTACTACGAATATGATTCGGGTACATGTTGTGGGCAATATTTTGCTTCGTGGAGTAGGTATTGGACAATGTTCCGTAACTGGTAAGGTTTGCATTGCCCATTCGATTAAAGACGTTAAAAACAAGTTCCAGCCAGGCGATATTTTAGTTGTAACGGGTGTGGATGAAGAAACAGCAGTTTATGCGGCAAAGGCATCCGCAATTATCGCTGAAGAAGGGGGACTAACTTCAAACGCGGCTATTGTAGGTATTAGTGTTGGCATACCTGTTGTAATTGGTGTTGATGGTGCAGTAGAACGTTTAACAGATGGATCATTAGTTACAGTTGATGGGTCAAGAGGGCTTATTTATCAAGGCGAAATAAACGCTAGATAGCGAAGTTATCAGATAGATAAGATTTCCCGGAAGAAATTGCTGTCGTACTGCCATAAGTCACTTATAAGACTCTGGGTTTCTAGAGTCTTATAAGTGTATAGTAAAAGATATTATTGATGAGCGGAGGGTGTTACTATTGTTCTGGGTGGCATCGACAAGCACTATTGTAATCATGATATGTATTTATTACTATTGCCGGAGAACAACTTGGAAAATTAAATTGCTTACATTCCGGATGCATAAAGTGATCAATAAATCGCAGAAAAATAAGAAACAGGTTCAGCGATTATTAAAAGATATATATATGCTTCTTAATAAAAGTATAGAAAGTCATGATCAGGTAATTGCTTATAAATTAATTGATTTACTTAAATTAGCTTTTGGTTATGGGATGATGCGTCAAGATGAGTCAGTTCGGCTTATGGCAGTTAGTGTTGCAGCATTGAACAAGGGAAATCCCGATACGGTAAACTTTATTTTAGATGCTTTTAAGCCATTAATTCGTCAAATAGCTCCTGAATTTGTTCCTAGTGCAGCAGAACAGTTAACATTAATTGGGGCAATTGCTTTGAAGAAGAAACAAAAATTTTTATTCGCAAAAGTGGCAGAATGCATTTTTCTTATAATGGAAAGACCAGATGCTACTGGGGATAAAAAAATAATAACATCAGTTATTGAAGCTCTTAAAGTAATTGGGGTCTTAAGTCTTAGACGCCGTGATACTGCCTTATTTCGGGAAATAAGTGTACGTTTATCTAGTGGGTTTAATGGAAATCAAGTTACCGTGGATATTACGGAAACTTTAATAACTATGTTATCAGCTTGGCTGCATCGCATTATTGGATTGAATGAAACCTCTCTATTTGATATTCTAGAGGAATCTTCTTATAGTTTGCTAGAATCTAACGTGTTACTTGAAACTAAGCTAGATTTATTATTTGAGGAATGGGGAAATCTTGCAGCATCTGCCTGCTTAAACCCGAATAGTCAAATAGCTGGCCGAATTATAGACCTTTTGTTTACTCTAGCTAGTATGAACGATGATAGTAGGCGTTGGGCAAGGACGATATCTATAGCTGGGCGAGTTGCAAAGTTAGCAATCTCACGGCATGGCATTGCTGTGGCATTTATGGCTTTTTACCCTATGCTAGAAATGGGGAGAAAGTTATTATGGTCGGAATTAAGATTTGTTCAGTGTATTGATGAGTGTAGACAAGAGATGTTATTTGCAATTGTCAGGGAGTCGTTATTGATTATTTCATTTGCCTCGAAGCAGGATTTGGTAGGATCTTCAGGGCAAACGATTGTTGATCTTTATAAATGCTGGGTAGAGAATCCTGCAATGGCGGGAAAGCAGAAATCAATTAAAAAGTATTGTCAGTTACTACTGCTTTTTTGGTTAAAGGATAAAAGAAAGGTTAGAAAAAATCTACCTCATAATAATGATCTTACAGAGCCTATGTTATTTTCTGATAGTGAAAGGCAAAGATTCAGAATATAGAAAAATAACATAAGAAAAGACTTGGCTCGCGCCAAGTCCTCGGACGCAGGCAGAAGCCTTAGTCGTTCTTACTTGGAATCAAGAAAGTGTTATACTTACTGATTCCGTGAAAAAAAATCCGGGTATTTTTATACACCGGACTTTGGTTTTGGTAATTTACTACCTGTCAATAATAAGCTGATAACTGGTATGACTTTGCCAATTTTTTTTATGAAAATTGCAAAGGTCAGACTAATAATGACAGTTGTTAAATAAAACATAATTGTGGTAGGGGCTGTCATTAATAAATTGCGGACAGACAAGTAGCTGGCTAAATAATACATGACCAAAGGATGAACTAGATACACTACATAGGAGTGTTCACCTAGGCTGCTAAGCAGCTTTTGGATTCCTTCTGGTAGTCTGTCTTTACTAAAAAGCATAAATAAAAATAACGTACTAGATAGGGTATATAATATGCCGATAGGGCTAAGCTGATGATCAGTGTTGACGGCAGCTTCAGGTGTGTAATTCAGAGTATACACTAGATAATAATAAAATAGTAACATCCCTGCTAAACTAATCGAAAAGAATGTTTTAATATAGGATCGATAACATTTGATTGCTTCTTTGAATTTTATATATTCTACGGCGCAAACAGCGCCGAATAGAAAAATAAATATGTAATGGAATATCCAATAACTTGTACGATGAAAGATTAATTTATTTAGATAATGATTAGAGAAATTTGCGTGTAGCATATAACTTGAGTAATAATTAAAAAGCATTTGTAGTAGCAGGAGTATGCCTAAATTGCGGATTGGATACTTTATTATACTTCTGACTAGAGGACGCCATAAGGGCATAAGTGTGTAAAACCATAATAGAATAACTAGAAAATAGAGTTGATAAGAAGCAAGACCGAAAAAAGCAAACTCATAAAGGAGTGGAGGATGCCATATGGTGCTATCGCCACTCACGAAGGTGTAGTGAAGCATGTATAAGATAGACCAAACTATATAAGGTAGTAACACCGTACGGAGTCGTCTGATAAGGAAGCTGCTATAATTGAGCTTTGCTGTAAGATCTTGTGTGATAAATAAGCCAAAGGCCGATACGAAAAAGAAAATCGGAACGCTGAAACGCGTGATAATTTCTAGTAAAGCAAATAAATGAATGTTTACTTTAGGATTGCTTAGGGAGTAAGCTCCCGTATGAATACCAATTACGCCAAGCATAGACACGCCGCGGATGTATTCAATGGCCATTATTTTTTTTCTAGACATTGTTAAGTTCCTTTCTACTGAGAAATTTAGAAATTTTATCCTAAAAATACTTTATTCGTAATTAGTCAGCATTTTCCTGCTTGTCATGAATAGCTAAAGAGAATAGAGTATTTCAAATACATATTAATTAAATTTTTAGGAGGTTATTATGAGAGAATTAGGATTAGTAAATGGTAATTTGGTTGATATGAGTGATAGCTTCATACCAATGGAAGATCGTGGTCATCAATTTGGTGATGGAGTTTATGAGGTGACGAAAGTATATAATGGTCGGTGTTTTGCGTTGAGACCACATTTGGATCGATTGTATCAATCCTTGCGTGCTATAAGAATTCCTGCTACTTATACTTTCGAAGAATTAGTCGAGTTTCATGAGTTGTTGATAAAAGAAAGTGGTATTACAGAAGGAGCCATTTACTTGCAGATTACTCGAGGCGTTGCACCGCGCGTACATTCTTTTCCGGAGCAAGTTGTACCATGTTTGACTATGTCTATTCGCCCTAGCGGTCCAATAAATCCGGAATTTAAAGAAAGAGGTGTTAAAATTATATTAATTCCAGATGAACGTTGGCTGCGTTGTGATATTAAGTCTTTAAATTTGCTGAGCAATGTGCTGGGGAAACAACAAGCAAAAGAGGCTCACTGTTTTGAAGCTGTTATGGTGCGAGGCGATCACGTTACGGAAGGCACTAGCAGTAATTTCTTTGTTGTAAAAGATGGAGTGATTTGGACTCACCCAGCTACAAATTTAATACTAAAAGGTATCACTCGGTCAATTATATTAGAAAGATTGGCAAAGGATTTGGATTTGACAATTTTAGAAAAACCTTTTGGTGTGCCTTTCGTAAAAGGAGCAGAGGAAGCATTTTTATCCGGAACGAGTACAGAGATCATGCCAGTTACTTCCATCGATGGAGTTGCTGTGAACAATGGTTCTGTTGGGCCTATTACGCGAAAATTGCAATTAGCTTATGCTCGTCTAATTGATGAAGAGTGTCATCGTTAGTAGAATGCGATTTAAAACCATGATTCGTCTAGTAGCAGGGAATGGACCCTGCTACTTTTGTGTATAGTAATAGGGAATGCAGTTTGTTTTTTTTGGGGAGGATGTAATGCATGCAAGAAAAGATTAAGCAATTACCGTACTACCGATGGCTTATTTTTAGCGTAACGGTAATGGGAACTTTTATGGCTGTATTGGATTCTAGTATTGTCAATGTAGCTCTACCTGTAATTGCAGTAAGCTTTGGTGTAGAATTACCAGTAGTCCAGTGGGTTGTAACCGCTTATTTACTCGTCATATCTAGTTTATTACCTCTCTTTGGTAAGGTAGGCGATATGTATGGGCGACGTAGAATTTATTTACTAGGATTTAGTATCTTCACGATAGGTTCTTTATTATGCAGTCTTTCTAACACTGTATGGCTTTTAGTAGCAGCTAGAGTGGCGCAGGCGATAGGAGCATCTATGCTAATGTCTAATTCTCCTGCGATTATTAGTACGACTTTTCCTGGTAAGGAACGAGGACGTGCCTTGGGAATGAACGGTACAGTCGTAGCCTTAGCCGCTATGGCTGGGCCTAGCCTGGGAGGGTTATTAGTAGGCTTATTCAGTTGGCAATCTATTTTTTATATTAACTTGCCCATTGGTATACTCTCTTATTTAGTAGGACATGTTATTTTGCCTGTGGAAGAGAAACATTCAGTAGGAACATTTGATTTTAAAGGAGCAGCTTTATTTGCCTTGGGTATGACTGGGCTATTGGTCGTGCTGAGCAATGGGCAGGAATGGGGCTGGAGCTCTTCTATTGTACGCGTAATTAGTATGATGTCTGTAATGTTATTAAGTGTATTTGTTTGGCATGAGGGTAGGGTAGAACACCCGATGATTGATTTATCATTATTTAAGCGTTGGCCTTTTTTAGCGGGAAATATTGCAGGATTGTTATCTTTTATGGCCATGTTCTCCAATAATATGTTGATGCCCTTTTACTTACATTCGGTCTTACTGTTGTCGCCAACAGAGATCGGGTTAGCTATTACGCCATTTCCCCTATTGATGGCAATTACAGCACCTGCTAGTGGGTATCTATCGGAAAAAGTTAGCCCAGTTGTGCTGACGTGTAGTGGTCTTAGTATTTTAATGTTGGGTCTATTATACTTAGCCACATTAGATGCTCAGTCGGTTATTTGGCAGGTTGCTATAGGTCAGGCTGTAATGGGAATTGGAAATGGTATGTTTCAGTCACCGAACAACAATAGTGTCTTGAGCTCTGTACCTTCTAATAAAGTAGGTCTAGCTAGTGGAATTAGTGCTTTGATGCGTAATGTAGGCATGGTAAGTGGTATAGCAGTTGCAGTGTCTGTATTTGAGAGTAAAAGACAGCAAGAATTAGCTGGTTTAGCTACCCCTGATAATGCAGCTCAACTTAGTGCGTTTTTGTCAGCATATCATGTTGCCCTAGTAATTGGGGCCTGTTTTGCCGGCGCTGGTGCAATTCTCTCTTTGAGTAGAAAAGGGCACGTATATCTAAAAACTACACAGTAAAAATTTTTCTTAGATTTAGCATCTAGGAAAAATTGTGTATTGGTTTTAGAAGTTGACAAAAATACAGTTTATTACTTATAGTAAGAGTAGGATAAAAGAACTGCACTGGATAAGTGTAGTGTTTAGGGAGGCTGGAAAATGAATCAAATTTGGATGCGAATTTTTTTTATAATGATTGGCGGTAGTATTGTTAAGTATTTATTTGCTTCTTCCCTTGTTTGGGTAGGAATTGATTTGGCTGTTCTCGCAATTTGCTATTTAACTTTAAAACGATATCCCTTTGTGGATTTGAAAACAAGTATGTTATTTCTTGGTGGCTTAACTGCCGTTTCTGTTTTGACGGATTTAGGGATCATTAGCGGCCTTATTGCCAATATCATTATACTGGCATTGATGGCATGGATGATGTTTGGACGTAATGGTAATAATGGCCCTAAGAGGCCTCAAAATCGGCATAAGTGGCATAAATAAAGGGGAGCCTTAATATATGAGCTCATCGTCCAGAATCTTAACACGTACAGCATTGCTGCTGGCTCTTGTTTTGCTGTTTCAATCCTTACGGTTGGTGATTCCCATCTCGCCATTTTTATCGACATTTTTAATTGGCACCTTGATAAATAGTTGTTTGCTAATTGCTGTTGAAATGGTAGGGGGAGGACCGGCTTTGGTGATCGTGTTCTTAACACCAGTGGTGGCATATTTTCAACAAGTATTGCCTCTTCCCATTTTTATTCTGCCTGTGGCATTAGGGAATGCTATTTATATTGGCATATTTTTAATGGGAAAACATTGGAAATATTGGATGAGTATTAGTGTTGCTGCTGCATGCAAAGCTGCATTTATGTATTTGGCTTTTAGTTGGTTGCTTACACTGGTAGAAATTCCTGCTAAAATAGCCATTGGATTGCTGTTTGCTATGAGTTGGCCTCAATTTGTCACAGGATTACTTGGCGGATTATTAGCTGACATTATAAAAAAGCGTTTGAAATTGCTGTAAAAACAATTTCAAACGCTTTTTTCATATGAAAGTTGAACTATAAGATGGTCATGAGTAACCTTCCGTTCGTGCGTAGCCATGTGCGGTGCTCTTTATAATTGGGGGAGTATTTTTCAACCTCTCGCCAAAACGAGTCAGAGTGATTCAGTATACGCAAATGGCAAAGCTCATGAATGACTAAATAATCAACGACTTCAGGTGGTGCCATAATGATTCGCCAGTTATAATTAACGTTTCCTCTAGAAGAACAGCTGCCCCAACGGGTCTTTTGCTCCTTGATGGTAATACGCTTTGGAGATACCTTAATTTGAGCGGACCAGAAAGTTGTTTTTTCGGTTAAGATGTTTATAGCGGAGTCAATATACCATTCTTTTAATAGTGAGTATGACAGGCTATCCAAATCGGCCGCTGGGAGGGGAGGGAGCTCCAATAGGATTTGATCCTCCTCTAGATGCACAGCAGGTCGGTGGTTCTCCTTTATGATAAAGGTAAGGGTATGGGGGGTTCCTAAATACAGGATACTAGCATTATGGCTAATAGATTTGTTGATTGGATTAGATGCCACTGTTGTTAATTTTGAAATTTGGGTTATAATCCATTTTGTCTTTTTAAATATTATCTTTTCAATTTCCTCAACTGGAAAGTGTGTAGGGGCAGTAATATTTAGATGATTTACAGATGTTAGTTTTAACTGAATGGATTTGCGGTTTTTCTGGTAACGGATAGTATACGTAATTGGCTGGTTTTCAATAAGAATTGTATTCATAGAATTAGAATTAGACATTGTAAAGAAGGAATCCTGCAAAAAAAAAGCTTTCAATTTTTCTGAAAAATTGAAAGCTCTAATATACTGGTGCCGAAGGCCGGACTCGAACCGGCACGTGGAGTACACGTCTGATTTTGAGTCAGGTGCGTCTGCCAATTCCGCCACTTCGGCACGTTTTAGGTTGAACTCTTGGCCCAACAAACAATATATTAACATAATAGATAGTTATTGTCAAGTATCTAGTTTTAGAAAAGAAAAATAAAAAAGACTTTAACACAAACATGTAAAGTCTTATAAAATACTGGTGCCGAAGGCCGGACTCGAACCGGCACGTGGAGTACACGTCTGATTTTGAGTCAGGTGCGTCTGCCAATTCCGCCACTTCGGCACATTTTAAGTTTTGCTATCAGGTGGTGGCCCACCGGACAAGTAGTATATTATCATGATTCTAATAAAGATGTCAAGAAGATTTTTATGGAAGAAACATAATCAAAAAAATCTTAATAACAATTAGTATAAATACATAATTCCAGGGAATAATTGTACCATATATGGAAGAACGAGGAGGATGTAAATTATGGCAACGAAGATGGGGCCTTTACCCATAAAAAAGGTTATGTTTAATAGCAAGGTTGCGAACGATGATGGAGAATATGAATTTATTATTGATTGTGAATCTGTTTATTTTGATGTAGGATATGACAATGAAGGTAATTTACAGTTTGTTGATCAGTATTTTTACACGGAGCGCCATTCTCACGGGGATATAAATTACGCTTTAGAGCAAGAAGACTTACTAAGTGTTGATGATACTGATTTCCCAGTGAAAAGTTATTTGTTAGCGAAGCAGGAAAATGGGAATGAATGGCTGCGTTTTCACGCAGTAGTACCAAAGACAGTTGATCCTGGATATTTCCACCAAAAATACATTGGTGAATAAACCTAGAATTAAATTATTTTGATTGTGCCCTGTTTTAGAGGTGGTTTTAATGACCGCCTCTTTTGTTGTTTGTAACGTATTAAAAATGTAATTATATGGAAAATAACATAAAAAATGTAATAAAATGGTAAAAGAATAAAACAATTAGAACTAGAACATTTTGCAATGCAGTTATAAATGTCGAATAAGGTAACAAAGAGAATAGAGGAGAGACTTGTTAAATCAAGGGGGAGCAAAAAAGGGTAAGGATATTCGACAGCAAATGCTTGTTTTCCTTAGTATTATGTCGCAATTTTACGAAAAGAACTTAGTCTAATTTAGCAGGAGTTACAATTATTTACAAGAATATTATGTATCACTTTAATAAAGTAGAAAAAGGGAGATGGCGGAATATGTATCTGGCAGCAGCTTCTCAAAATAGAGTAGTACACTTAGTGAGAGAAGATGAATACAAAGAATATTTTGAGTCAACAACAAATGGAATTTTACACTTAGATAATAACATGCGGATAAAAAGCTTGAACCGTGAGGCAGAAAGAATCGGTGGTGTAGACCGTTCGAATGTAATAGGAAAGCGGGTAGAGGTTGTATTTCAAAAGTTTGGTGAGCAGTTTTTAAAGATTTTTGATACCTCAGACTTTGAAGATATTAAAACATCGAATCTTAGTTTGAAGGTGAATGAACAGGTTATTTACGTGCATACAGATGCGTTAAAACTCATGGATTCATCAGGCGTATTCAATGGTATGATTGTCATTCTACAAGATGTATCCGCAGTCAGGGCAGCTATAAAGCAAATACAGACTACTCAGATGCTTGTTTCATTAGGTGAATTAGCTGCTGGGGTAGCCCATCATGTACGAACTCCCCTAACCACAATTAGTGGATATTTGCAAGTAATGTTAGGGCGTATTGATGATGATAAATATACGGTACGTCGTGATGTATTAGAAACTTTATTAGGTGAGGTCTCCTATATCAATGATGTAGTAAAAGAGTTGATTTTATTTGCAAAACCTCCAGTACAAAAGGAACCGGATGTTGATATTAATCGTTTGCTGGAAGATGCCCTTCGATTAGTCTTTAAAGAGATAGGTGGAGAAAAGATTGATATAAATAAAGAACTAGTAAAAAATCTTCCAACCATTATCGCAGATAACAATCTTATTAAGCAAGCTGTGATGAATATTATGCAAAATGCTATAGAATCCATGGATGGAGAAGGGGTATTAGGTATAAAAACCTGGATGAATGCAGAGCTAAGTATGCTAGTAATTGCAATAAATGATACTGGGGCAGGAGTGACACCTGAGATAATGTCTCGAATCTTTGAACCTTTTTATACTACTAAATTGGACAGGGTAGGATTGGGACTGCCGATTGCTAATCGTATTATTGTGGAGCATGGTGGGTTTGTTAACGTTAGTTCTGGGGAAAAGGGCGGTACAAAAGTACATATTTATTTGCCAATCGTTGATGATTGCACAAATCGTCTAGCGGTAATACATCAACAAATTCTAAACTTACAATAGGGCTTACAAGTTGAACTACCTTTTTAATAATAGGAATTTTTATATCCTGTCATATACACAGAGCATTCTTCATATACGTTTATTGTTGTTTAATTTTTAATGAAGAAGGGATGTCTGTGTTTTGTTTTCTAAAGAAAGTAGTCTGTCTAATTTGTTTATTGTTACTCATAGTGATACCAGTATCTGCAGAACAGATACGTTCACCGCAAGTAATTGTGAACTTACCGAGCCGCACCTTGCAATTATATTCAGGTACTGCGTTTATTAAAGAATATCCAGTGGCAATTGGTAAACCTTCTACTCCGACTCCTTTAGGGAGCTATACTATTACGAGTAAGGAAAAAAATCCAACTTGGATTCCTCCTGGGCGTGGTTATGTGGTAGAATCTGGCCCAGATAATCCACTAGGATACAGATGGATGGAATTCCTGCCGCTATATGGTATTCATGGAACGAATGCTCCCTGGACAATTGGGATGGCTGTATCTAACGGGTGTATACGGATGAAGGAGGAGGATGCAGAAGAATTATTTGAAGTTGTAAAATATGGTACTCCGGTAAAGATAACCTATGAACGTATTAAAATAAATGTTGATAGTCAAGGGCAGGCATCCATCGGAATCTTTCCCGACCTGTATGGTTATCAGAGCCTTTCAATTGCAAATGTAGATGATAAACTAGCTGAATATGGTTTTAAAGGTTTTGTAAGCGAAACGGTTTTGTTATCAATGCTTAGAGGGGAAACAGGTAAACAAGTGCCATTTGCCAAAATTCACACTTTACGTGTCAACGATAAAACTTTGCGGGAAAAGGCGATAACGGTTGATGATGCAACCTATGTACCCGCATGGGCAGTTGCTGTTGCATGTAATAGTAACATTGTTTGGGATGAACAAAAACAGCTAATATGGAAAGGGAAACGTGGAATTAACGGTGTGATAAAAGGTGATATTATATATAGTAAAGTTGAAGAAATTTCATCGTTATTTGGTCTAGAGTCAATTTTAAAAGAAGATAATTCATTAGAAATGAAGGACTGAAAAACGCTAATTCATCATCACCAATACAAAAAACGCTGTTGTCGGATATGAGTTAATTTGTCGCCATTTTATAGAGGGCTTATCTTTTATGGAGTATGTCGCTTATATAAATCTAAGCCCTAGATAAATAGAAATTGATTATTTGGCGTAAGATAGATATAGACTATATGGAAATAAAAAGAGATCTGAAAATGATCTCTTTTTATTTTACTATTATAAAAAAGAAAAAATTAAAGGGATTCTGTCATATTTAGCAAAATATAATATAGTTTAAATCTATTATTTAAGGTGGTAAAGCATATGCCTGGAAATTTTATAATTATTGATGGAAGTAGTTTGGTACATAGGGCGTTTTACGCATTACCCTTATTAACTACAGCAAGTGGACAATATACAAATGCAGTTTATGGTTTTACAACTATGATGGTAAAATTATTAGGGGAACTTAAACCAGATTTTATGGTCGTAGCTTTTGATAAAGGGAAAATCACGTTTCGTAATGATGCGTATGCTGAATATAAAGCCCATCGTAAACCGACTCCAGGGGAGTTGTCAGAACAGTTTCCCTTGGCGAAAGAGGTACTGGATGCCTTTGGTATCCGAGTAATTGAAGAAGCTGGATATGAGGCAGATGACATTATTGGAACGTTGGCTGCTAAGGCGGGACAAGCAGGGCATAAAGTGACTATCGTTACCGGTGATCGTGACGCATTACAACTAATTTCCCCTAGTACCCGAGTCATGTTGACGAAAAAAGGTATTTCTGAAATGGAAACCTTTGACAGAGATGCTTTTAAAGCGAAATATTGTGTAACTCCCGAGCAGCAAATTGATATTAAGGGCTTGATGGGAGATGCTTCTGATAATATCCCAGGTGTCCCAGGTGTCGGTGAAAAGACGGCAGTAAAGTTAATTGCTGAGTTTGGCTCTATTGAGAATGTTCTCGAAAACATAGATTGTATTTCCGGGAAAAAACTGCAAGAAAACTTGCGTAACAATAAAGAAATTGCTTTATTATCGAAAAAGTTAGCAACAATTGTTTGTGATATGCCCTTAGAGTTTTCTACGGAGAGTTTTGAATTCCACCCTGATGTTGCCAAAGTAAAAGAATTGTTTGCTAAATTTGAATTTAGAACCTTACTAGGCAAGGTTGACAGTATATTTCCAGGAAACGAACAACAAGGTATAGTTGAGGTAGAATGTCTGCCTGAAGTTACTGCTTTAACTGACAATAATGAGCTTAGGATCCTTGTGGATAAGGTGCGAGAAGCTGGCGTGCTAGAATTCTACCCAATCATTACAGGAAAACTACCTGCAATTATAATGCAGGGGTTGTCTGTGATTTTCGACGACAAGGTAGTATATGTACCAGCCTCGATAGAAGGCTGGCAGGAGATGTTAGATCTATTTGCTGATGCATCAGTGATGAAAATTACACACGATGCTAAGGTTCTATATAATGCTTGTGCTAGAATGGAGACTTCATTAAATGGCCTTGTTTTTGACACGATATTAGCAGCTTATCTTTTGGATCCGACAGCCAGTGAATATTCCCTTGCTATGTTGAAAGAAAAGTACCTTGGACGGCCAAATACAATTCAGTGGAATAAAATGTACTATGAACCTGTTTTTGCTGTATGGGCTGTTGAAGTCATACATGAAATTTATCCTTTGCTAAGACAAGGGCTAATAGAGAATGAACTGATTACCTTGTTTGATGAGGTAGAACTTCCTTTGGTAGAAGTTTTATCTGTAGTAGAAAACTATGGAATTAAGGTAGACAAAGAATATTTAGAAATCATGTCTGCTGAGATTGGGACTAAAATTAATCAGCTACTTTCTGAAGTTCATTGCTCAGCCGGTGAAGTTTTTAATGTAAATTCACCAAAACAACTTGGTACTATATTATTTGATAAGTTACAGTTGCCTGTAATGAAAAAAACAAAAACGGGATACTCTACTGATGCAGAGGTATTGGAGAAATTAGCAGGACAGCATGCTATTATTGATACAATCTTAGAATATCGGATGCTGACAAAATTAAAGTCGACCTATTTGGACGGAATGATCGGTTTAATTAGTCCAGATACAGGACGTATCCATACGACTTTCAATCAAATGGTGACAGCTACTGGTAGGCTCAGCAGTTCGGAACCTAATCTACAAAACATACCGATACGAACGGAAATTGGTAGGAAGATACGAGAACTTTTTGTACCTGATGAAGGATTTGATTGTATTATGACTGCTGACTATTCTCAAATTGAACTTAGGGTGTTAGCTGATATGTCTGGTGATGAGAATATGATCGAGGCCTTTGCCCAGAATCAAGATGTTCATACTCGTACAGCCTCCGAAGTTTTTGAAGTACCTATGTCTGAAGTTACACCTGAGTTGCGCTCAAGGGCGAAAGCTGTAAACTTTGGCATCGTTTATGGAATTAGTGATTATGGCTTATCACGAGATACTGGCGTTAGCCGTAAAGAGGCAGGTCAATATATTGAGAATTATTTTGCAAAATATCATGGTGTTAAAGCATATATGGACAAAATGGTAAGTGATGCACATAAACAAGGGTATGTGACCACTTTATTGGGGCGCCGTCGTTATTTGCCTGATATTAATAGCAAGAATTTTAACCAACGATCTTTTGCGGAACGTACTGCGATGAATACTCCCATACAAGGGACAGCGGCAGATATTATAAAAAAGGCTATGGTGGATGTATACCGAGCCTTGCGAAAAGCGAATTTACAGAGTCGTATTTTGCTGCAGGTACACGATGAACTAGTGCTAGAAGTTCTTGCTTGTGAAGCGGAACAAGTAGCTAAAATAGTAAAAGATGCAATGGAGCAAAGTGTGACCTTGCGAGTACCTTTAGTAGTAGATGTAAATGTAGGGAAAAATTGGGCTAGTGCAAAGTAGGAGTTAAAGCAGGAGGACAATTATGCCAGAAATGCCAGAAGTGGAAATTGTTCGACGTACTCTTGTCGACAAAGTAGCTGGAAGGACAATTAAGGAAGTAGAATTTTTGTTGGCCCGACTAGTGAAATGGCCTTCGCCTGGTGAATTTCAGGCGGTGCTAACAAATCGGAAAATTATAACGCTAACTAGACGAGGGAAATACTTATTATTTCATTTAGATGATGGACAAGTGTTAGTCATCCATCTTCGCATGACAGGACGATTGCAATACATTCGTACTGGCATGGAGAAGGACAAATTTACTCGTATCATATTTAAGTTGGATAATGGTGATTTGCTTATCTATGCAGATACGCGTACATTAGGAACCTTATATTTAATGCCAATGGATGAATTATGGCGTATTTCGGGACTCGCTACCATGGGGCCAGAACCTTTGACGCCTGAATTTTCACTTGATTATTTAAAGAATATGTTAAAAAAACATCATGGCAAAATTAAGGCTATTTTGTTAAATCAAAAATATATAGGTGGTTTAGGTAATATTTATGTAGATGAAAGCATAGCGATTGCCGGTATTCATCCGGAACGTATTGCTAGCAGTTTGAGTGAAAGTGAAAATGAAAAATTATATCATGCAATTAATAAAGTAATAGCCGATGGCATAGAACACGGTGGTACTACATTCCGAGATTATCGTGATGGGATTGGCAGAAGTGGCACTCATCAACACCATCTTATCGTATATGGACGTAAAGGAGAGCCATGCCTCACCTGTGGTATCCCAATTGTATGGAAAGAGGTATCGGGTCGTGGAAGTCACTTTTGTCCTAAATGCCAAGGCTAGGATAGGTTGGAGGCGGTTACATGTATATTGTTGGTTTAACAGGTGGTATTGCAACGGGTAAAAGTACTGTAAGCGCCATGCTAGCAGAATTAGGTGCCTATATTATAGATACAGATAAAATTGCCCATGCCATTGTTTTGCCAGGACAGCCTGCGTTTCTTGCTGTTGTGGCCCATTTTGGTGGTGGGATAGTACGGAGTGATGGGGCTCTCAATCGAGAGGTTTTAGGTGAAGTTATATTCAAAAACCCAGAAGAACGTACTTGCTTAGAAAGAATCACTCACCCTTTTATCGAAAAACAAGTAAATGAAGACATCCAAAAAGGGGAAGAACTCGGCTATAAAGTGGTTGTTGTTGATGTGCCCCTGCTATTTGAGGTTGGGTGGCAAAATAGAGTTGATGAAGTTTGGGTAGTTTATGTTGACCAAGAGGTACAGATAGCGAGGTTGATTGCCCGAAATCAATTAACTTATGAACAAGCACAAATCAGAATTAATGCCCAACTACACGTCAAAGAGAAAGCAAAACAAGCTGATGTAGTGATTGATAATACTCTTGATACAGAAAATACAAAAAAACAAGTAGTAAGCGCATGGCAGGGCGTATGCACTAGAGCGCAAAATTTGATTGTTGAAAAAGTTTAGTCGTTCTATTTTCTTTGGGCTTTGCGTAAAATTTTGTAAGAAGATGGCTAGTAAATTAACAACGGAGTGATTTGTTTTGCGGATTTTAACCCGGATGAAAATCCTGGTGGGTAGTATACTACTATTAGTAACCATTGGTTATCATATATATAGCAGCGATTGGTTTCAAAAAAAATATGTTTATCCCTTCCCATATCAGGAAATTGTGTATCGTTATGCCTTGGATAGAGAATTGGATCCTTTTCTTATTGCTGGAGTCATAAGAGCAGAAAGCAAATTTAATACAAAAGCAAAATCTCCTAAAGGTGCCCTAGGATTAATGCAGTTGATGCCTGAAACATCAAAATGGGTCGCTGAGCAAATGGAAAATCAAGATTTTAATACAAAACAGCTAGAGGATCCAGAGCTAAACATTAGTATGGGTACTTGGTATCTATGGTCATTAAAGAAAGAATTTAAAAGCAATGAAGTATTAATGTTAGCAGCCTATAATGGTGGGAGAGGTAATGTAAAACAATGGATGGCCCAATATGGATGGAATATGTCTTTTGTTGAAGATGAAAAAATTCCCTTTCGAGAAACTCGGGAATATGTAAATCGAGTGTTAGATAATAAGAAACGGTACCAAGAGTTATATGGCAGATAGGAGAAGGTAGTATTGGAAGATGGAAGACCAGTTGCAGTCAAACATAAAACTGATGACTTATTTTCTAAAAGAAAAACCATACAAATATCTAGATTCAGGTATTGTAGTTTTTTATGCTTTCTGATGGCTATAGTCTTACTGGTAGGTGGTTGTAGTTCCAAATCACTGCCAAATCCTAACAAGCCTGAATTAAAGCAAGGCGGACAATTGGTCTATGGCAGTCTGCAAGAACCGAATACCTTAAATCCATTGTTATCTGATTTTCTGGCTACTGCGGAAGTGAGTAGTTTGATTTTTAGCGGATTATTGGTAAACAATGAAAAAGGGGAATGGGTTCCAGACCTTGCGGTTGAAGTTCCCACCTTACAAAACGGTGGAGTGAGTCAAGATGGTCTCAGCGTAACCTATAAGCTGCGTTCAGGCGTGACTTGGCACGATGGGATGCCTTTTACTGCAGAGGATGTTAAATTTACTTGGCAACTTATCATGAATCCGAAAGTAAATATTGTGTCTCGTGATGGATATGATAGAATTTTGGCAATCGATACTCCCGATAGCAACACCGTCATAGTGCGGTTTAAAGAGTACTATGCTCCTTACTTAACCCTGTTTACTAGTGTTTTACCTAAACACATAATAGAGTCGGCAGGTGATGTCAATAAGGCAGCCTTTAATCGTGGGCCAATTGGCACAGGTCCTTTTAAATTTAAGGAATGGCGTCTTGCAGAAGCCATTGTATTAGAAGCAAATACTACATACTTTCGTGGTAAACCTAATTTAGATACTATTGTTTATAAAATAATTCCTGATAATACTATTATGTTGACGTTGCTGAAGGCTGGAGAATTAGATATTATGGCAAACGTTCCTTTCTCCCAATATGAGCAAGTCAAAAGTATAGAAGGTGTCAAGGTTGTCAGTACTCCAGCTATGATTTGGGAGCACCTCGATTTTAATTTGGACAATCCCTTATTTCAAGATGTGCGAGTGCGGCAAGCCATTTCACTAGGGATAGATAAGCAGGCTTTGATTACCAATCTATTTAAAAATGCAGCGAGTCCAGCATTTGGTGATCAATCACCCTTGTCTTGGGGTTATAATCCAGTTGTAAAAGGGGCTGTACGTGATGTTACGGCTGCACGTGAATTATTAGTCCAAGCAGGATGGCAACAAGGGACGGATGGTATTTTTGCCAAAGGTGGACGTAAGCTATTGTTTTCTCTAAGTGTGCCAGCAGGAGTAAAAACACGAGAACTTACAGCCCAAATGATAGCTCAGCAGTTGAAAGAAATCGGTATTGAAGTAGAAGTGAAAGTCCTAGATGCACAGCTGTTTTTTGCTGATACCTTAAAAAAGCGTAGATTTGAAACTGCCTTATATGCCTGGGTGGCAGGAGTGGATCCGAATAACCTCAACTTGTGGAATTCAAAGAAAATTCCTAGTGCAGCCAATCGGATGGAAGGACAAAATTACCCAGGGTGGCGCAACGCGGAAGTTGATTTGCTAACGGAGCAAGGGGCGCGGACGGTAGATATAGAAGCGCGTAAACAAATATATTTTCGAATTCAGGAGTTAATTCAGCAAGACTATCCAATTATTCCACTCTATTTTAGGACCAATATTGATGTAGCGAAAAATAGTGTTGAAAACTACAAATCAAATCCTACTCCATCAGGTAATTTATGGAATTCTTGGCAATGGGGAATTGCTTCAAAGTAATTGAGAAAACCTTTCTCATAAATTAAAAAGGATAAAATGAATTATCTTGTTGACATTTCCCCATGAAACGGTATAATAGTATATGTCGGCAAGTTAAACCATATAAAGTGAGTCCCAATTGTCTTGCTATGCGGTCGTGGCGGAACGGCAGACGCGCTAGATTCAGGTTCTAGTGAGGGAAACTTCGTGGAGGTTCAAGTCCTCTCGACCGCACCAACTTTAGTATGAGTGACTTGTTAACGAAATAAATAATTTATTCGCGGTAGTGGCGGAACGGCAGACGCACCAGCTTGAGGGGCTGGCGGGGGCAACCTCGTGATGGTTCAAATCCATTCTACCGCACCAATTCAGTAATAATAGGCTTACAGGCATTTTGCTTGTAGGTCTTTTTTGTTGTTTGTGAAAGGGTTTGATGTGGATTTGACACCATTATTGACACCATCTTCATTTATTAGCTCAGTTATTTTGTTGACGGCTTGTTGTTTAAGACCTGGAATAACATGACTGTAAATGTCTAAAGTTGTGCTGATGAGTACATGTCCTGATAATTACTGAACGATCTTTGGATGCTGCAATATGTAAAAGCTCGTCAATTCCCTGACGAGCTAACTTATAATTATCAGGTATGCTAATCGGTATCGGTATCGGTATCGGTATCAGTATCAGTATCAGTATCAGTATCGGTGTCAGTATCGGTATCAGTATCGGTACAAGTATCGGTACAAGTATCGGTACAAGTATCGGTACAAGTATCGGTACAAGTATCAGTACAAGTATCGGTACAAGTATCAGTACAAGTATCAGTACAAGTATCGGTATTAGTATTGCTATTTTGCCCGGGTTTGGGGGGGCCGAGAGGACGCTCTTTTTTTGTCATTAAGTTAACACCTCCTTTATTAACATAATATGTTGTGGGAGGTGTAATGTGACAGAATTTAAGAATATTCCAAAATAAACCAGACAACTCTGCTGGCGGCCATTTGTCACGGCTGTATGCTTGAAACTTGGTGATAAATGGCTAAAATTCTGTACCATAATAAAAAGTAGAACTCATAAACAAAGGGTGGGCTCTACTTACAGGAATCTACTCGCAGGATATACGTAGGCTTTTGTTGCAATGGCGTTACTTTCGCATCGAAGATGGCGATGTTTTCTGGTATTTTTTAAATAAGCGACTGAAATAATTACTATCATCAAAGCCGACGGCCATGGCAACTTCGCTAATATTAAAATCGCTTTCTGACAAAAGCGTTACGGCCTTATTAATTCGTAGGTAATTCATATAATCAACTGCGCTTTTACCAGTAATGCTTTTAAAGAGACGACAGAAATGTTGGTTGCTCATATTGGCTAAACTTGCCAGTTGACTCAGACTAATGTTTTCATTGTAATGCTGATCCATATATTTTAAAACAGTACGTAACTGGTGCATGTTTTTTTGTTGGCTATCCTGTCGATTTTTATGAAACGTGTCTTGTTGATAATGCCGCAATAGTAGTACGATTATATGGTAAATTCGTGATTTGACTGCTAATTCGCATCCTATTTCTTGGTTATTATATTCGTTAACAATTTGCTGGATTTGCTCAGCCAATTCATCATCTTGGGAAATATAATTTTGAAAGCGAATTCGGCCTTGTAGCAAAGGATTTAAATATTGTGTTTGACAAAAATCTACCTGACTGCCAAGCAAGAAATTAAGATCGACTTTTACGATATAATAAACTAGATGTTGGCAGATGGTCTCACCGTAGTGTATTTCGTTACTATTTATAATAACTAGATCCCCTGGTTTCACCTCGTAGGGATGGGAATTGCAGTGAATTAATGCATCACCTTGCTCAAAATATAAAATTTGAAATTGTTCATGCCAGTGGCTTTCAAAAATGGGGCCACGTTCCAAGCGTTCGCTGCGGCTTATTTTCACCGGAAAATCTCGATACATGTCGTAATCCCACTGCCGGCTATTGTCGTTAACTTTTGGCTGCCCATTGCATAATAGTATACATACACTGCAGTTTTTCTCGCAGAGATTGCTGTCAATCATCATTTGCTATCACCTTTTATTGTTAATATTGTGCTAATATCTAGTAATATAGTCCATGAATTACAATATTGATTTATGTATAATAATACCATGATGCAAATAAATGTATAAGGTGTATCTTGAAAATTATTAAATTAATTTTATGCTACTTTGCAAAATGTAATTTATATCGGAAAGGGGAATCTTATGAAGATGAAATTTTTAAATGGCATAGACCGTAATTATTTTTTCTTTTTACTATCGACAGCTTTTATTGGTATTGGGCAGAGTGTTGATGGTGCAATTCTGACTAATTATCTAAAAGAAGGCTTGGGAATGATGATTCTAGAGCGGTCAGCTTTAGAGTTTCCGCGGGAACTACCAGGGCTGCTGATGGTTGTTATTATTGGGCTGCTTTCTTTCTTAGGTGATGTAAGAACTATGTTGGTAGGAAATGTTATCTCGGCGATAGGTATGTTTTCTTTAGGGATCATTCCTCCCGAATACAGTTGGCTCATAGTAACTATTTTCGTTTACAATATGGGAACTCATATTTATATGCCTCTGTCTAATAGTATTGGAATGAGTTTTGCTACCGCTGGTGAATTGGGGAAAAAACTTGGGCAGATGAACGCCATTAATACTTTAACACTAGTTATTAGTAGTGCAATCTTATGGATGTTGTTCAAGTTTCTGAACATTAGTTATATGACCGCTTTTTCAATAGGCGCTGTGGCCTTTTTATTGGCAGCCGTCTCACTTATTTTTATGAAGCCGGCCAAAACAATAAAAAAATCCAGACGTTTTGTTTTCAGGAAAGAATATGGCCTATATTATTGGTTGAGCGTTCTGTATGGAGCGCGCAAACAGATATTTATTACTTTTGGTCCATGGGTGCTTGTGGATGTTTTCCGCCAACCAGTTACTACTATGATTATGCTATTTTTTATTGTTTCGATTGCCGGAATTTTTGTAAAGCCGTGGATTGGGCATATGATTGATCATTTGGGAGAAAAAAATGTTCTTAGCAGTGAGGCAATAGGTTGTTTTATTATTTGCTTAGGTTATGCGTTTGCTGATAATCTATTTGGTAAAGAGCTTGCATTGTTTGTAATTTGTGCATGTTATGTTTTGGACCAGGCGATGAATGCAGTTAGTATGGCTAGGGCTACTTATATGAAAAAAATCGCCCTACGACCTGAGGAAATTTCACCTAGTTTGTCTTTAGGTACTAGCATTGACCACGTCGTAACCATGTTCTTACCTATCTTAGGAGGTTTAGTTTGGTACAATGGTGGTCCGAATGGATATAAATATGTATTTATGGGCGGTGCTGCCATTGCCCTGTTGAACTTTGTGTCGACTAGATTCATCCAAATAGAGGAGGCAAAACCGCAACAAAAAGTTGTGAGTGGTGCTTAATGTCTTGAACTGTAGCTACGATGGAATATGCCAGTGGTTTAGGTTGTGATGTCTATTTTAATAGAGGTCAGAGTAGTGAGGGGAAAAAATGAGTGGAAAAATAATTACATTTACTGATGCACGGAAGGAAGTGTACTGTACGTCACCGATGACGAAGTGCGCCGCACAAACCTATATTCTTATTGCTGGTGCGTGGCATAACGGTTGGTTCTGGACTGGGGTGAAGGAAATACTGGAGTCAGAAGGTCATAAAGTGATAGCTGTTGATTTGCCGGGTCATGGTAACGATACGGCTTGTTTAGACGATCAAAATTTGGAGAGTTACTCTCGCTCCATTGCCAATATTATGGAGCAACAGCTGGGGCAAGTAATCTTGGTGGGTCATAGCATGGCAGGGGCGGTTGCCTGTCAGGCATCCGAGTATAAACCAGAAAAAGTCAAAAAAATGGTAGTCCTTTGTGGATTTCTATTGAATGATGGTGAAAGTATAAATGGCCTAAAGGATGGCTTCAAACCTACAGATTGGACTAAAATGGCTGATTTGGGTATCGTCGATCTCTCCTTCGATAAAAAGGTTTCCTATATGAACCCCCAAGTAGCTAGGGAAAAATTTTACGGCGAGTTAACTGACGACCAGGCTAAATTGGCAATTCTACACCTGGGGGGAGAAGCTATTGCGGCGCAGCACCAGGCCGTGAAACTTGGCAATAATTTCAGAAGTATCCCTAAGATTTATATCAAGACTCTTCAAGACATGATGTTACCCCTTGATTCTCAAGAGAAGATGATTCAAAGGGGTGTTGAAAAAGTTTATGCTATCAACTCGGGGCACTCCCCATTCTTGACAGCTCCGCGGCAACTAGCAGATATTCTACTAAACATTGCTGTCGATGTAGCGTGAATTCAGTAATGATAGGCTTACAGGCATCTTGCTTGTAAGCCTATTATTGCTTATGAATGCTTAAATAGGGGGTTGGAAAAGTATAGGAATTTGAACTAAAAGTTCCCTATTCCTTCGGATTGTAGTAGAATATGAAATAACACTGTTTTTTATATTGAATAAAAGGGTGAATAGAATGAAATATGCGGGAAGAATAACTGGCTTAATAATTATGCTAATGACTATTATAGCGGTAAGGTTATATGCTTATATTTATTTAGACTATTCATTCAGCAATCCGCCTTATCCTGGAATTATTGGTTTACTTATTGCTTATTGGGCTGGTAAACAGTATGACAAAGTAAAATTTTATTCAGAAAAAGATAGTTTGACGGGTTTTTATAACCGAAGATTTGTTGACGAACTTCTTCCGTCTCTTTTGGCTAAAATGGATAGAAAAAATGAAAAATTAAGTATAGTTATTTTGGATTGTGATAATTTCAAGGCCATAAATGACCGATATGGTCACAGAAAAGGGGATTTGGTGCTACAAGAACTTTCAGCTTTACTTTTAACTACTATAAGAAAGAGTGATATAGCTGCTAGGTGGGGTGGCGATGAATTTCTGATTATTGCACCTTGTGCAGGTGATGAAGAGATAAAACAAATTCTTAAACATTTTAATAATGAACTCCTCGAATTATCGAAGAAATTGCAAATTGCCATTTCTCTTTCAAGTGGTTATGCAATCTACCCTAGTGACACAAAAAAAATAGAAGATTTAATCAGTATTGCGGATAGCAAGATGTATAGCCTTAAAAATGCAGCTAGATCATAGTAGGGTATTATATATAGCTTAGTGGCAGAACTAGGAGGGGCATATGAGAATTGGATTGATGCGGCATTTTGAAGTTGAGTGCCCTCATAAAAGGATGATGTCTGCAAAAGAATTTAGTGAATGGGTCAATTTGTATGACAGTTCACCCATTAAAATTATGGATTTAATAATAGAGCAAGGAACGTGGGAAAAGTGCTATTGTAGTGATTTATTGCGTGCAATTGAAACCGCGCAGCATATCTATAGAGGAGATATTACTAAAACAGAATTAATTCGAGAAGTGCCGATTTCACCAGCATTTGATTCTAAAATAAAATTGCCATATATATTTTGGTTACTGGCAGGAAGAGTGGCATGGCTTTGTTCACAGCAATCTCAACCTGAAAGTATAAAACAGACAAGGGATCGGGTAAAAATGTTTATTTCAAGTATTCTTGAGGAAGATAATGTCTTAATAGTGACACATGGATTTTTGATGCTGCAAATTAAAGAACATTTGATTAGTATGGGTTTTCGTGGTGACGAATTCAAAAAGGCGAAGTACGGAGAAGTATATGTATTTGAAAATAATGAATAGTAGTGAAATAAAAATACCTAGTCATTGGCTTGTTATTTTTATTTCAAAGTAAAAAGCTACCTGTTACGGCAGCTTTTTTGTTATCTTGGTATCTTCTATATCTTCCGGTTCTTTTTCAGCCCATTTGCCAAGATAGGGATTGTAGTCGCACTGGGGCGAAGGCGCTCTCCATCGTTTGTCTGGGTCGCTGCCCTGGGCGAGCGGTCGGCAGTCGCCGCAGGCGTAACGATATTCACAGTCTTTACACTTCTCGACGGCATCTTTGGTAGCACACCAGCAGCTCTGCAGGGACTCATTGGTGAGAACTTCTTTGAGAGGTTGGTTCAATATACTGCCGGCTATCTGGTCCCTCGCAAAGATACAAGGGATGACATCACCATTTGACGTGATGGCAATCTTTCCCATGAGGCAGTTATTATACTCTTTGTTTATCAAGAAGCTTTGCATATCAGTATAAAAGGGTGGCCTAATCGGCGGTTTATGATACTTATTAGGCAACAGGTCTAGGTCGTCACCGCGGCCTGTTGGGCGCACTACGTCAGGGTAGGCGCCTTGGACGCCTAAATCTTGGCATAGTTTCACAATTTTTTCGGCTTCATCTTCATTGTCTTTCATTATAATAGAAGCAATACGCAGGTCAACTCCGGCAGCAATGATTTTTTTCACCGCATCCATAGTTCTTTCGAAGCTGCCCTGGTTGAGTGTTATCTTGTCATGGGTTGTAGCGTTGTCTGCGTAAATGGTTGTTGCTACATGGATGTTATACTGCTTAAAGAAGTTCACACAGTCATCATCAATGAGCGTAGCATTGCTGAAGATCTCTATGAACTCATATTCATCTTCATGCGCTTTGATCGCAAGTTCGCGCCATTTAGTATAAAGTAGCGGTTCACCGCCGATAAGCTGGATCGCGGTAGCTCCAGCTTCTCTGGCTTCAGAGATTAACGACAGCCATCTGTCATGAGGCACGCAATCATTGTTAACTGTAGGCCCACTTGTGGCGTAACAGTGCAGACATCGGTTATTGCAGCAGGAGGTAAGTTCAAGCCATAAGAAGCTCAATTTAACCTCAGTTTCTGCTTTAGGTAGTGGCGGTGTCTCTCCAGGGTCAATCGCATAGAATACCCCCAGTTCTTTGCGGGTTAAGTCATCGAGAAAGGCAATATAAGGCTTGGTATCAGGAGCATTTATGTCCATGAAATCTTCTAGTGGATTGCCCTGGCAGGCTTTCAACATCTCTACCGCGCCCTTGTTTATAGAAAACACTTTGCCTGACTGAAAATCATAGATGGCGCCTCTGACCGCGCCCTCGACTAAGGCACAGTGGGGTTTAAGTCGATAGTACAAGTTTTCGTCCTCCCTTGTTTTCGGTATGACACATCATATGCATTTGTGGCGTTTGGGGTGTCGAGCCTGAAATAGCCGGCGACAATTAATAGTTTTTGCATAACATGAGCATTATGGCTGATAAGTCACAGGTAAATATTGGTCTGCATATTATATGTTATGAATCTCTGCGGACTTGGAGGGAGTATATGACAAGGTACGGAGGAACAGATTGGCAAGATCCCGACATGGATGATTGTTTTGAAGAAGCTGGTGAGCACTGCCTTCCCTGCCAGTGGGATATTGCAGATAACGGATATGGCGGTGAGACCTTTTGTGCTAAGTACAAAGGCGGTTTACTAACCAGTATTATAATTCTTACTCATAATCAACTTGACTTCACGAAATTATGCGTTGAGAGTATTCGTAAGTATTCCAATCCTAAAGAGTATGAGCTAATTATAGTGGATAATGATTCTAACGATGGCACAAGAAAATGGCTTACACAGCAGAGCGATGTTAGAACCATTTTTAACAATCAAAATTTAGGTTTTCCTAAAGGTTGTAATCAAGGAATTGAAATTGCCGAGGGGGCAGAAATTTTATTGCTTAACAATGACACAGTAGTTACTGTCAATTGGTTAAACAATATGAGATATGCGCTATATAGCGATGAACAAGTAGGTGCTGTTGGACCTACTACCAACTATTGCTCCGATTGTCAGGCAATTATTCCGTCATATTCCTCGCTTTATGATATGGACAAATTTGCTTATAGTCATAATAAATCTAATCCCGAATTATGGGAAGATAGATTAAAACTCGTTGGCTTCTGCCTTCTAATTAAGAGAAAGGTAGTAACTGACATTGGTTTACTTGACGAAGTTTTTTCACCAGGAAACTATGAAGATGACGATTACTCTGTACGTATGGTTAAAGCTGGTTATCGGTTAATCCTTTGTAAAGACACATTTATCCATCACTTTGGCAGTGTGTCATTTAAACAAAACCCTGAGGAATTCAGTAAAATTCTACGTAAAAATGCGAAGGTGTTTGAGAAGAAATGGGGGTTTAATCCAGCTTATTCTTTGTTTATCCGTAATGAAATAATTGACCTAATTGACAGGCCGAAAAACACTCCGATTAAGGTGTTGGAAATAGGTTGCGGATGTGGCTGCACATTGTTGCAAATTAAAAACATCTTTAGATATGCAACTGTATACGGTGTTGAGTTAAACAAAAATGCTGCGGCAATTGCCGAAACCTTTGCTCAGGTTTTTTCTGAAGATATTGAAACTGAATCTTTACCCTTTAAAAATGATTTTTTCGATTATATAATTTTAGCTGATGTATTAGAGCATCTTAAAAATCCATGGGACATCCTCAAGCAGTTGAAATGTTATTTAAAACTAGGTGGATACATATTAGCAAGCATTCCTAATATTATGCACTTCACTGTTGTCAGAGACCTCTTAAATGGACAGTGGACATATAAAAATGCGGGTATCCTTGATCGTACACACCTCCGTTTTTTTACACTTCATGAAATACATGAGATGTTTATATCAGCAGGGTATAATAATATGGTTTATGGTGATACCACAATTCAGACAACTGAGGAAGATGAAGCATTTGTAAGATCCCTAGCTAGTTTAGGTAATGAGAAACTTATCAAGCAATACAAGGTATATCAGTATATTGTGAGAGCACAAAAGACTGCAAAAACATCTAGTAAGCCGACCTTTGTAACAATTTTTCCAGAAACTGAAAACGTTCATCTAACCAAAGATGTGGGAATGATTCCTTTTATCATGCAAAAATATTACGGATATGATTCTACAATCGTCTGTTATAAAAATGGAGAGTATCCTTATTTGGACAGAGAAGTCAAAGGGTTAAATATCGATTATTTGAATTATATTTCAGGCTCCGAGAATGACGATGTGTGTAAATATTTAGAGGAGCACTCAGCCGAAATTGATATCCTTCACCTATTTCATCTCTCGGTACGAACTTTAAAATGGATTAACACTTATAATTCGAATAATCCTCAAGGTAAGATCTATCTTAAACTTGATGCAGATATTAAAATTACTAATCTTACTATTGACGGAAATCCACGAATAATGGACATTTTAAAAAAGTGTGACCTCATAAGTGTGGAAACATTGCCGCTGTATTACTTTTTAAAGGAATATTGGCCGATTAAGGTTGAATATATTCCCAATGGATATTATGATTTTTCTTATGATAAACAGGTAAGGTTTGAAAAAAAGGATAATATTATATGTACAGTCGGAAGAATAGGCCTACCTGTAAAGGCTACTGAGATACTTATGGAGGCATTTCGCCTTGCTGAACCACGCATTTCAAATTGGAAACTAAGGATAGTTGGACCGGTTTTATCAGAGTTCGATGCTTATATCGATAACTATTTCGAAAAGTATCCCCATCTAAGTGAAAAAGTAATATTTACAGGTGAAATAGTCGATAAACATAAGCTAGAGCGCGAGTATGACCGAGCTAAAGTTTTCTGTTTAACGTCGAGAATAGAAAGCTTCGCGTTAGTTCTAGTAGAGGCAGCTAGAAGGGGGTGTTTTTTAATCACATCAAATATTATTTCTGCTAACGACATTACTAGTAACGGTAAATATGGAGATATTTTTGAGGTGGATAACATAGGGCAATTAAAAGAGTTGATAATCCAAAACTGTAACAGTCAGAAAAAGCTGAATAATAATTGTAATGCAGTTGAGAAGTTTATCAAAAACAACTTTAATTGGGTTGATATTTGTGGGAATATTAATCAGCTGTTAACTGGAAAACGAAACTATTGAAAGTGAAACAGAAGTAGACCCGCAAATAGGGTACGAGAGACTAAAAAGAAGCTGCACGGAAGGCAGCTTCTTTTATTTGGTCTAGGCTACAAGAAGGGAAAACACCCTGGATTGCATGCGGAATACGGGTCGTTAGGATGTTTCTTTGGATTACAGGTTCCAGGTGCATATGGCTTGCAATATGGAGAGCATCTAGGATTGCATTTGGGGTTACAACCAGGTTGACAACGCGGACGGCAATAGGGGCTACAGTTAGGATTACAATGGGGATTGCACCCCGGATTACAGTTCGGACGGCAGTTGTCAGGCCCGCATGGACGATAATCAGCCATATTGTGGTTATAGTAGTCATAATCGTAATAGGATTTACTCCAGTCTATGATCTCCGGTTCATCCCAGTCGAAGATTCGAAAATGTTTTTTTCTATCCATGTACTCACTCCTCGAGTATCGATGTTACACTCACTTCAATACATAATATGCAGATGAGAAAGTAGCGGTTACACACGTCGGCCCTTGTGCTACATTCTGGAGGGGAGCCTCTGCTGAAGAGGAGTGGGGCAAAATCTGAAAAAGTTATTATGTTATGATTAGTCCGAGTTATGCGGAGGACTGTGGTTGACTTAAAAGATGATGTATGGTTTGATACTAGTCTTGCTTAGATTTTATATCAAGCAAGACAACCTTGGGCTGAAAGAGAGGCTTTTGTAACATGAAAAATGTAATACTGAATTGGCATATATATTTGAAAGATCGCAACAAAAAACCTGCAAGAATTTAAAGAAATTCTTGCAGGTTTTTTGTTTTCTATGCGCATTCAGAGGCAGTAATCACCTTTGAATCAAGTAGATATGTTAATAGAAAGGTGCCAACACAAGCAATCCATTCAAGATAAATTACGTGAGGGAATATGTGTGTTGAAGGGAAAGTCTGCCAGACAATTAATATAGCTAAACTAACTGCAATAGTATAAAAAGCAGCATTCTTTCGGCAAAGAGACGGGGCGAACAAGGTAAAGAGTACAATCACACTAAAAGATGCGGTTAAACTGAGACCAATCATAAGAGTAGTGATAATACCGCTAATCGTCATTGCAAAAATTAGGGTTAACAATCCTAAAGAGAGTACAGATGCTTTGGTGACAATAAGAAACCTTTTATCACTCGCTGCAGGATTAATGAATTTTTTATAGATGTCTTGGGAAAATAAAGTTGCTGAGCTAAGGAGCAGATTACAGGCCGTTGATACATCTGCCGCCCATAACGCCGCAAGAGTAATTCCAGCTAGAATTGGGTTCAAAGACATAATGGTCATTGGCAAAGCCATAGCAGGGCTTACATCTGGAAACATTGTTTTTGCAATGACCCCTAATAAGGCACTGACAAAGCCAATCGGCAACATCATTAATCCACCGATAACAAAACCACGGCGAGCTGTTTGCACATCTTTTGCTCCCAATGAAATTTGAATGATACTTTGTAGTGACAAGTTAACAGTTACTAATACTAGCATCCAGGTAACAATGCCGATGATGCCAACACCGTCAAAAAAACTGAGATACGTTGTATTAACAGGAAGCGCGGCCTCGATGTTTTTAAGACCCCCAGCATGTGTTACGCTGACAATAGTAGCTAAGATAATACCAATATATTTTAGCGAGACGTTTAAAATATTGGAAAGGCTAGCTGACCACATGCCGCCAATCATAGTTACGCTTATGAATACTACAGCACTTGTAAGCATACCGGTGGTAAGTGTGAATATTTCAGGCATTAAAGCACAGAGGATACTGCCGCCTGCTAGATATTGAAGGGACATAACGACTAGTTGAATCAGTATCTGACAAGCTATTCCAGCAACCATGCCTTTTTTATCATAATACCTTCCTAATAGTTCGGGGATGGTAGTTATATTAAGTTCACGATATTTTTTGGCAACTAACATTCCCATAGTAATAGCGCCAATACCCCAAGCTGTTGTATACCAACCAGCCGAAAGACCAACTTTATATGCTTGTTCAGCCACACCGATCGTTGAAGCTCCGCCAACTGCAAGTCCTACAATTGATACAGTAATCAGCGGCGTTGTAAGTTGTCTGCCTGCTAAAATGTAATTTGTAGCACTGCCAGCAGAACGCCGCTGGGCAAAATAACTGATCACAAAAAGTAGAAAAATATAAATACATACGATAAGAAATGGAATATTCATGATTAACCCTCCTAGTAATAAAGAATTTTTGCATATATTTTCTTTTATGCCGGCTATAAAAGAAAAAACGCCCCTCGTAAAGAGGGACGATATGACCGTGGTACCACCCAAATTTAATCTTAAGACAAAAATAAAAAGCGATACCGATAAGGGACGAATCACCGCGGTACCACCCTAGTTTTGATCATAAGATTAGCTCTAAATCTGTAACGTAGATATACGGCAAGACCTACTGTAAATTTCAGTCTGCAGTTCGGGAAGGAACTTCATTGTGTATTTTCAACTAGTTTACACCAACCACTAGCTCTCTGTATGAAAATAACATAATTACTTTTTTCCGTCATCACCAATAACGATATGGTATTGTAACGATTATAAAATGTTACGATACAAATGTCAATATGCAATGTACAGTAATTTACGGTTTTTATATTTTCGTAACCATTATCCCTTCTATTTGTTTGTACTATTTGCAGGAAAAGTTTTTAGTAAAAGAGAAATTCTTTAAGTTACTTATGATAAACGGAGGCTATGTTATGTCTATTTATAAAAAATTCATTCAATATTATAAACCATATCAGCGGTTATTTTATTTCGATTTATTTTGTGCATTGGTTGTTTCCTTAATCGATCTTGCATTCCCTCAGATTCTGTATTATCTTACCCATGGGGTTTTTACTGGTGATGCAACTGATATTTTGAATGTGATTGGTTTTGTCGGTGTGGGAATGCTCATCATGTACAGCATTCGTTATGCTTGTCAATATTATATCACTACATGGGGGCATATAATGGGAGCCCGAATGGAAAGCGATATGCGCCAAGATTTATTTAACCACTATCAAAGGCTGTCCTTTTCTTATTATGACAATAATAACACTGGCGAGATGATGTCAAAATTAGTATCTGATTTATTTGATATATCCGAATTGGCTCATCATGGGCCTGAAAATATTTTTATATCGACTATAAAGATTTTGGGCTCTTTTGCATTTTTGATGCTTCTCAATGTCAAAATGACATTGATTCTTTTTGTTGTTACCTTCCTCATGATTATTTTTAGTATTTATAAAAATAAAAAAATGAAAGCAGTATTTATGGATAACCGAAAAAAGATTGCCAGTGTGAACTCACGAGTGCAGGATAGCCTATCCGGTATTCGTGTTGTCAAATCTTTTGCTAATGAGGATTTGGAAAGGGAAAAGTTTTGCTCTAGTAATCTTGAATTTTTGGATTCAAAGGAAGACAGTTATAAAATTATGGGCAGCTTTCAGGCGGGTAATGCCTTTTTTCAAGGATTACTATATACGGCGGTACTTGTTAGTGGAGGCTTTTTTATTGCCAATGGTAGTTTGAAAGTTGCTGATCTTGCTGTGTATGCACTATATATCGGGATTTTTATTAATCCAATTGATGTGCTGATCAATTTTACGGAACAGTTTCAAAAGGGATATTCTGGTTTCAAACGTTTTATGGATGTGGTGGGAATAACCCCGGAAATTCTAGATAAACCGAATGCAATAACATTGACTAATGTTGAAGGTAATATTGTCTATCAAGATGTTTCTTTTCGGTACAATCAAAATACAGGCGTACTTCATAAAGTAAACATTTCCATTGAGGCTGGGAAAACAGTGGCACTGGTGGGCCCTTCTGGTGGCGGAAAAACTACACTATGTTCCCTATTGCCACGTTTTTATGATGTTACTGAAGGTGCCGTTATGATTGATGGAAAAAATGTGCGTGATGTTACGCTCAAGTCTCTGCGCAGTTCTATTGGTATTGTTCAACAGGATGTTTATATATTCGCTGGCAGCATCGGTGATAACATTGCCTATGGTAAACCAGACGCTACAGATGCAGAAATTATAGAGGCGGCTAAAAACGCCAATATTCATGATTTTATTACGAGCCTTGCTGATGGGTACGATAGTTATGTCGGTGAAAGAGGAACACGCCTTTCTGGTGGTCAAAAGCAAAGAATTGCCATTGCCCGTGTGTTTTTGAAAAATCCTAAGATTCTTATTTTGGACGAAGCAACATCTGCTTTGGATAACGAAAGCGAACGTTATATTCAGACCTCTCTGGAACGTCTTTCAAAAGATCGTACTACCATTGTTGTGGCTCATAGACTTAGCACCATTCGAAGTGCAGATGAAATTATTGTAATCAATCACAAAGGAATTCAAGAGCGGGGATCCCATGAAGAACTGTTATCTTTAAATGGTCTTTACGCTAAATATTATAAGATGCAGTTTGAAGGGTTGGATCAACTGCAAGACGAATAGTAAAATAATTAGTGAAAAAAACAGTTCTTGATTGAAAGTAATATGTAAAAGTAGCTTTAAGAGGGGGCATTTTTGTGGAAAAACAACTTAGATATCGATTGATTACAGGAAAAGATGATGCAACGTTTTGTCAGAGAATTTCTAAATTGCTAGATGAGGGGTATATGCTATATGGATCTCCTTCTGCCACGTTTAATGGAACCGATGTGATAGTGGCGCAAGCTGTTATTCTTAAGGATGTCACTGGAACCACAAAGGTATAACTAGTTTGTTGTATGGTGGTGATAGAAATGATCGAGAAGTTATTTGTATTTTATATGACGGGTACAGGTAATTCCTATAAGGTTGCAATGTGGTTTGCTGGAGTAGCAAGGTCTATGGGGGTGCAAACAGGTGTACAACAAATAAAGATCGAGAAGTTGTCTTTTGTCCCAGATGAGAAAACCTTGTGTGTGTTTACACTGCCTACTCATGGCTTTACAGCCCCTTGGTTAGTGATAAAACAGATTTTGCAGCTTCCGCGGGGGAATGGTGCGTCGGCTGCCGTTCTACCAACGCGGGCTGGTACCAGAATAAAAGGGATTGCGTTACCAGGAATGGAAGGGACAGCTGGTTACCTAACAGCATTTCTGCTATTCTTAAAAGGATATAAAATCAAGGGTGTTATGGGAATCGACATGCCTAGTAACTGGACAGCTGTTCATTGGGGGTTAAGCAAGGAGAATGCCAAATTCCTAATTTCAGAGGCAGAACCAAAAGTCAATTCTTTTGCTAAAACTGTTTTATTAGGGCAAGTTTATTTTAGCGGATTTATTCCTTTGGTTTTAGGCCTACTGTTAGCTTCGGTTTCATTTATGTATCTAATTATGGCACAACTTATTTTATCAAAACTTTTCTTTGCCTCAGATAAATGCGTAGGATGCGGGCTGTGTTCCACTATTTGTCCGACAAAAGCGATTAAAATGACTGGAAAAGTTGAAAAACGTCCATATTGGAGTTATTCCTGCGACAGCTGTATGGCTTGTATGAACTATTGCCCTTATCAAGCAATTGAAGCAAGCCCAATATTGGCTATCGTTTTTTACTATATAACTACAGTGCCTGCTGCTATCTATTTACAGCGTTATCTATTTAATGGATATCTAGATTGGCTTCCTATAAATTGGGTAGGAATTGTGCAATATGTCTTTGTATTAAGTTCAGTTTACCTTGCGCATATGCTTATTCACCAAATCATGAGATGGCGAGTATTCAGTATGGTTTTTAGCAGACTATCGCATACTCATTATTTACGCAGATATCATGCTCCAGATGTGACTTTAAAGGACATTAATAATAGATGAGTATTCTAATGTTAAAGAAAATTAATTTACCAAGAAGTATATAGTGGGACCTATTAATCTAGAAAATATGGGGGGAATAAGTTTGAAACGATATTTAGCGATATGGACCATGCTGTTGGTAATTACTTTCTCTGTTACTCCCACTCAAGCTTGTACATTATGGGCTGCAAATGGGAATGCAGTTGAGGGTGGAGGAAGCCTTATAGTAAAAAATCGTGATTGGTTACCTGACCACCAACAAGATGTACAACTTATTTCACCCGCGGATGGCTATAGATATTTGGGACTTTTTGCAATAGATGGGGCGCATAAAGGCCTAAAGGCCGGAATTAATGAAAAAGGTCTTGTGGTAGTAAGTGCTACTGCAGGAAGCATACCAGTTAAAGAACGAAAAGGAATGCCATATACCCATGGGCTTTCTGCGAGATTGCTAAAAGAGTGTAATAGTGTCGAAGAAGCTATATCAAAAACTGATTTATTTGTGGGGCCACAGATTTTAATGATCGCTGATAAAGAAAAAATTGCGACAATAGAAATTGGGCCCGAGGGTAATTTTTCTGTTATGGTGAAGGAGAATGAAGTTATCTTTCATACCAATCATTATGTAGCTGAATCTATGCTAGAATTTAACCATATTTCTGGTATAAGTAGTCAGAAAAGATATAGCCGTATTGGCGAATTGCTAAAAAATATTTCGGAGAAAGTTGATTTCGATACCTTTATAGCTCTCAGTAAAGATCAGAATGATGGACCGGATAATAGTATTTTTCGTACAGGAAGCACACCAAATAAAGCTCGGACAATGGCTGTTTGGGCAGTAGCAATACCACAAAATAACTCTCCGGAATTATATATTAGAATTCTAAATCCTAATGAAAGTGAGAAAATTTTAAGAATAAATTCTGAGGATGTTTTTAAGGGGAATTTATTGACAGAGTGAATGTTTGGACTAACTCACTCTATCTGTATTCGGATAAAATTGTGGTAGATCACGGTCCTCATAGTTTTAAAAATAACTACCAAGAAATTCAATGTATTCGATTTTAAAATTAAGCCATACTATTTATTGTAGAGGGTTCGTAATGGTTGAGCCAAGACTGGTGCCGGATCTTACAAGGGTTCGGTATTGGTCGGCCAAAGATTATTGTCGGGTCGAAAGGTTCGGCAGTAGTCGGCGGGCAGATCGTTATATGTCTTGTAAGGCTGTGCGGCAGCCCAACTGTTGTCGTATGGTCAAAAGGGATGTATAACGGTCGAGCTAAGACTGTCATGGGTGCTGAAGCTATAGGGGTCGGCCGTTGTCGGGAGATTGCGACCGGTTCGGTAGGTATCTGTGGCAGTCGAGCAAAGGTCAGTATCGGTTGTGTAATGCTTGTGGGTAGTCGAAAGATTGCGTATAGGTATGTAATGATCGGTATTGGCTGTAGCGTAGATCATTACGGGCTCTTTTTAAGGCTAACGGATTAATCCGCTAGCTTTTTCCTATTACAAAGTGCAAATTAGTAGCGAAAAAAGCCAGAGATATTCTCTGGCTTTTTCCATTGAAATTAGTGTATTTTTTTACTCAATGAGATGGTTCCTTGGCGATATTATGTAGCAATTGCCAATGCTCTTCTGATACAGGCATAACAGAAAGTCGTGATTGGCGAACTAGCTGCCAATCTTGAAAGATTGGGTTGAGTTTGATTTCTTTTAGTGTTATGGCTTTTTCTAAACGATAACGAGGCTCCACATCTACGACGACAAATCGATTGTCAGTTTCATTAGGATCGGGATAAGCTTGTGTTACGACTTCGGCGACTCCAATGATGGATTTTTCTTTGCCTGTATGATAAATAAACACCAAGTCACCAGGCTGCATTTTTTTCATATGTTTTAACGCTGCAAAATTTTTCACGCCATTCCAGCGGTCACGTCCTAATTTTTCAAGGTCTCCATAACTAAAACTTTCTGGTTCGGTTTTGGCAAGCCAGTAAGCCATAGAAATCACTCTCCTATAATATAATTTATATTTAGTGAAAATATCTACAGTAACAGAAGGAACTTTTTATGTGATATAATGGAGAAAGGTGATGAAAATGATAACATTTAAAAATGATTGGCAGGACTTACTAAAAGAAGAGTTCCAAAAAGAATATTATTTAAATTTGCGGCAATTTTTAATTAAAGAATACCAAACAAAGACTGTTTATCCTAATAAATATGATATCTTTAATGCTCTGCATTATACGGCTTATAAAGATGTTAAAGTAGTAATATTAGGTCAAGATCCATACCATGGGCCAAATCAGGCTCATGGACTTAGCTTTTCCGTAAAACCAGGTATTCAGTCTCCACCGTCCCTACAGAATATTTACAAAGAGTTAAAAGACGATTTAGGATGTTATATTCCGAATCATGGCTATCTGAAAAAATGGACAGAGCAGGGAGTGCTTTTATTAAATACTGTTCTTACGGTCGTAGAGGGACAGGCAAACTCTCATAGCAAATTGGGATGGGAGCAGGTAACTGATAAAATAATTACTTTGTTAAATGAGAGAAAAGAGCCTATTGTTTTTATTCTATGGGGGAATAATGCACAATCCAAGACAAGTTTAATAACCAATGAAAATCATTACATTATTAAGTCGGTTCATCCTAGTCCCTTATCAGCAAGCAGAGGCTTTTTCAAAAGTAAGCCTTTTTCCAAAACGAATACAATGTTAACATCCATGGGACAAACTCCGATTGATTGGCAGATTGATAATTTGGAATAATTTTCTTCTTATAGGTAAGGTCCTAACTCTAATGGGAGTTAAGACCTTACTTTTCATTTAGGATTGATGGCTCAAGAGGTGATTGATAAATTGTTGTACAGTTCGACCGGAACGTCCGTTATGTCGACGTTCCCATTTTAGAGCTTCTGCTTTTAGTTGTTCCAATGGCAAAGATATATTATTCTTGCTAGCCATTTGTTCTACGATGGCAAGATACTCTATCTGATTTGGTGACAAATAGGTAAGGGTGATACCAAAGCGCTCAGATAAAGAAAGTTTTTCATTTACAGTGTCAAAGCGATGTACATCATCTGTATTGCCTTTTCGATCATCCCAACTTTCTTTTATAAGGTGCATTCGATTTGATGTTGCATAAATGAGAACATTTTTAGGGGTTATTTCGATTCCGCCATCGATGATGGATTTTAAGTATTTATATTCAACTTCGAATTCTTCGAAGGATAAATCGTCTAAGAAAATAATGAATTTTTGTGAGTGGTCTCGAAGGCAGTCCATTAACTTGTGTAAGGATTTTAGTTCATGTTTTGAAACCTCAACAAGGCGTAGATTTTTGGCGAAAGGTTCATTAATAAGGGCCTTAACAGAAGATGATTTACCTGTTCCAGGTGACCCGATCAGTAGGATATGATTGGCAGGCTTTTCTGCAAGGAAAGCACAAGTATTTTGCACCAAAGTTTCTTTTTGTTGTTCATATCCAGTAATATCATCAAAGGTAATTTGATCAAAGTTCTTGATGCCCGTAAGTCCAGAGGTGCTGTTCCAGCGGAAGGCATTATAATCAGACATTATGCCACATCCATAAGATGAATAATAATACAATAATTTCTCTACTAATGAATTAGGTGTAGCGGTTTCGTTAAGAAGATTCAAATATGGATGTAGTATTGAATAATTGGTTACGGTAGTACTAGGAGTGTTTGGAACGAAATCGAAGAGGAACTTGCTGTTTTCTTTTTTAGATAGAATGTGTAAATCATGAGAAATAAAATTTTGTATAATCTGCATATCATGTAATGCTGCTTGGTATAGCGTAGAATCACAAGCTAGGATTCCCTTGCTTTTTTCTACAGTCTTACTAAAGATATTTTCATCCTTAGCAATTAAGTAAATAAGATAATTTCTTAGCAAGTTCCCTTCTAAATGTAGTTGTTCTGCTTTAGAGAAAAGTTCGCTGCAAAGTTCATAATACAACCGTTTAGGACAATTATCGTCTTGTAGAAGTTGCACCTTCTTTATAATATTATCATCTAAAATATTACGATAAAGTATTAAGTTGTGTAGAGTAAATTCCTTAGTAATCATAGTATTCCAATCCTTTTTTCGCAAAATTACTCGTTTTAGTTTTCTATATTATTGGCCAAAAAGGGACAATATCCTTTAAAAGTACTAAGTTTAATACAAAAATATAAAGCTCTCGATTCCAGGAATTGAAACCAAGAGCTTCATTATTATAGAAGATAACATGCTGGTCAGTATTTTTTCAATGGATTGTCTCTTAGAATTTTATTACATACGAGGATGATTTATCTCATGTAAAATAGCGAGTACTTCCTCATCTTCTGTTTGGGGGAAGTCCTCATAATACATGCCAACCGCTCCAAAGGACTCCGGTTGAAAGGGACAGATTATTTTATCAACTTGTGTATCAAGTATTTCTATTACATCAGGAGGGGCGACTGGTACAGCAATGATTATCTTGGCTGGATTTAATGTTTTAATCCACTGTACTGCTGCTTGAATTGTATAACCAGTAGCAATCCCGTCGTCAATAATTACTACAGTTCGGTTTGTTACTTCTGGAGGTTGGTCGCTTCCGGTATAAGCCAGCATTCGCCGTTTGATTTCACCATGTTGGCTCTGAATCATTTGCTGTAGTTCAGTTTGTCCAATACTGAACCTTTCAAGAGTACACTGGTCTAAAACAGCACTACCGTCAGGCATGACTGCTCCAATAGCAACCTCTGGGTTTAAAGGATGGCCAATCTTTCTAGTAACCAACACTCCTAAACTGCTATTTAATTGTTGTGCTAATGGAGCAGCAACTACTACACCGCCTCGTGGCACTGCTAACAGGCAAATGTTGTTGCCAGATAAAACCGTCGATAGCTTATCAGCTAGCATTTTACCAGCTTCGGTACGGTCCTTAAACATGCGCATATCCCCTTAATCAAGAGAGTAATATCGTTCAGGTGAAAGTATTACTCTTAGTTTTTCTTAATTATGATGAACTTATTCTAATGTACTTTACTTCTATTATAAATAAGGCTCTTGATGAAAGTACACAGTATGAATAAAGATATTGACATATAAGGGCTGTTTTTGATATAATCACCCTAATAGAATACTACCTTTAACGTGGTCCTGTGAGGCTGCAAAGGAGACATTTACTAAAGTAGTGTATATTTATGCCTTCTTGCGTCATCACACGCCAGAAGGCTTTTTTATGCATGTTTTAAAGGGATTGACAACCGTTTCAATAATTTGATAGTATATATATAAGTAAAACATGCATAAATATAAATGGCTTTCACAAAAGTCTAATATGGTAGGGCGTATTCTGTTGCAAAAATACAAATACTATCCTTTAAGCTAATCCAGAGAGTTTGGCAAGGGTGTTTGTTCGGCCACAAGTCTATCTTGTTGCCCTGAAGCTCCTTGCCTACCTGGTAAGGAGTTTTATTTATGAGGAGGAGTGGCTGTGAGTAAACGCCAAATATCATTACGGGGAAAAGACATTTTAGGTCTTGAAACGATGACTGTGCCAGAGATGGAATTGATTTTAGAGACTGCTCGAGAAATGAAGGGGATTATTGGCCGTGATATAAAAAAGGTGCCATCATTACGAGGTAAGTCCGTTGTAAATTTATTTTTTGAAGCAAGTACTAGAACACGTACTTCTTTTGAATTAGCTGGTAAATACCTTGGGGCAGATGTAGTAAATATCACTGCGAGTGCAAGTAGTGTGACAAAAGGGGAAAGCCTGCGGGATACTTTATATACAATAGAAGCTATGGGGGTAGACGTGATTGTTATGCGTCACGAGGCTGAAGGTTCTGCCCAGTATGCGGCGAATATAGCCTCCCCTGTAATTATCAATGCTGGAGATGGAGCTCATGAGCATCCTACCCAAGGGCTTCTGGATATGTTTACGATTAAAGAAAGCAAGGGTAAACTTGCAGGGCTTAAAGTTGCTATTATCGGTGACATTTTTCATAGCCGAGTCGCTAGGTCTAATATTTGGGGGCTCATGAAAATGGGAGCTGAAGTTCACTTAGCAGGACCAAAAACCTTAATGCCTCGTGGTATTGAACAAGCAGGGGTTTTTGTCCATGACAGAGTGGAAGCGGCCATAGAGGGAGCTGATGTTGTCAATGTTCTACGCATTCAGCGGGAACGGCAGCATAAAGGTTTATTCCCATCCGCAAGAGAATATGCACGTATTTTTGGTGTGAATCAAGCTCGCTTGGATTTAGCAAAGCCAGATGCACTAGTTATGCACCCAGGTCCGATGAATCGAGGATTAGAGATTTCTCCTGATATAGCCTATGGTGATCAATCTGTTATTCAAGAGCAAGTCAAAAATGGATTAGCAGTGAGAATGGCAGCTTTATTTTTGGTGTTGACAGGAGGTAAGAACATTGAAACTATTGCTTAAAAATGGACGAATGATCGACCCAGCTCAGAATATTGATAAAGTTACTGATATATTGATAGAAAATGGTTTAATTGCTAAAATTGGAGACAATCTAAATGAAGTAGGAGCGGAAGTGTTTGATGCTCAAGGGCTCGTGATTGCTCCTGGATTTGTAGATATGCATGTACATCTAAGGGAACCAGGACTAGAAGCAAAAGAAGATATTGCATCGGGTACTAGAGCTGCAGCAGCAGGTGGTTTTACTACCATCGCGTGTATGCCCAACACAAGTCCTACTATAGATAATGCCATTCTAGTATCGGGTATATTGCAGAGAGCGCAGTTAGAGGGTGTAGTGAATGTTAAGGTCATTGGAGCTTTAAGTAAAGGTCAGCAAGGCAAAGAATTATCCGAAATTGGTGACATGATACTTTCAGGCGCAGTTGCCATTTCGGATGATGGAAGTTCCTTGGATAATAATCGACTTTTTAAAACGGCTCTTGAGTATACAAGTATGTTTGGATGTCCTGTCATTTCTCACGCTGAGGATGAATCCTTGGTAGAAGAAGGAGTCATGCATGAAGGTGCAGTTTCGGCTATGTTAGGAATGAAAGGTCGACCTGCTGTAGCCGAAGACATTGCAGTCGCTCGCGATATAATGCTTGCCGAGTATACTGATTCTTTGCTTCATATTGCTCATGTCAGCAGCAAAGGTGCAGTAGAGTTAATTCGCCAAGCTAAAAAACGGGGTGTTAAGGTCACTGCTGAAGTAACACCACATCATCTTACTCTAACAGATGAGGCTGTAAAAACTTTTGATACAGCCACTAAAGTAAACCCGCCACTCCGCTCCTCTGATCATGTTGCCGCCTTGCTAGAAGGGTTAAAGGATGGTACATTAGACGCCATTGCAACAGATCATGCTCCCCATGCCTTTGAAGAAAAGGATCGAGAGTACAAACAAGCACCTTCTGGTTTTGCCGGGCTAGAAACAGCCATAGGAGTTGTTTTGACGGATCTATATCATACAGGAAAGTTCACATTGGTTGAGATTGTCGAGAGGATGTCAACAGCTCCTTCTCGTATATTAGGAATTAAGGCAGGGGGACTAGCGGTAGGATCCCCGGCAGATATAACGATCATAGATGCAGATTTGGAATGGGTGGTAGACAGTAGTACCTTTTATACAAAAGGGAAACACACTCCATATGAGAAAAAAATATTAAAGGGCAAAGCGGTTGCTACACTAGTGAATGGCAATTTCGTAATGCAAAAAGGCGAGGTATGTATATGAAAGGGAAACTTATATTAGAAGACGGCTCCGTGTTTTACGGAAATCTGGTAGCAGATAGTAGTGCCGTTGGAGAAGTAGTATTTAATACAGGGATGACAGGATACCAAGAAATACTAACTGACCCGTCTTATTGCGGTCAGATCGTAACCTTGACCTATCCTCTCATTGGAAACTATGGCGTGGCAGATCTATTTGAACAGTCAAGAAAATCATTTGTTCGCGGCTTTATTATTAGCGAACTTTGTGAGGAACCAAGTAATTATCAGTGTGAAAATACATTGACCAAATATTTAACGGATCATAATATTCCGTGTATATATGGAGTGGATACTCGCGCAATCACGCGGCGTATTCGTGCCAATGGAACGATGAAAGGTGTTATTGTTCCAGCAGAAACAAGTGAAGAAGAAAGCAAAAAATATTTCGCAGTACTTCCTGAAATGAAAGAAGTACAGGAAGTGACCACTCCTGAAATATATAAGATTGAAAATAAAGGACCTCATGTAGTAGTAATGGATTTTGGTATTAAAAACAACATCTTACGTTCTCTTCATCATTTAGGTTGTAATTTAACGGTTGTGCCAGCAGATACTACAGCTGAGAACATTATGAACTTAAAACCTGATGGCGTCTTTTTGTCAAATGGGCCAGGAGATCCCAAAGATGTACCCTATGCCATTGAAACGATTAAAAAATTAATAGACAAAAAACCGATTTTCGGTATTTGCTTAGGTCACCAATTATTAGCGTTAGCGTTAGGTGCAGATACCTATAAATTGAAATTTGGTCATAGAGGTTCCAATCAACCGGTAAAGAATTTGTTAACGGGCAGAGTGCATATTACCTCTCAAAATCATGGATATGCAGTTGAGGAATCTTCCTTTGAAAATTTGGATGTATGTATTAGCCATAGGGCTGTAAATGATAATACAGTAGAAGGTATGCGTCATAAAAGCTTGCCAGTCTTCTCTGTACAATATCATCCTGAAGCATCGCCAGGGCCAGATGATAGCACGTATTTATTTGAAGAATTTATGGCGCTGTTGCCGAAGGGAGTTTAATTATGCCAAAGAAGGAATATCTAAAAAAAGTCATGGTAATCGGTTCAGGGCCTATCGTTATTGGGCAGGCTGCAGAATTTGATTATGCAGGTACCCAAGCGTGCCGCGCACTAAAAGAAGAGGGATTGGAGGTAATATTGGTTAACAGTAATCCAGCAACGATTATGACAGATACCAATATTGCTGACCGTGTATATATAGAGCCTCTAACTCCAGATTTTTTGGAAGCAATTATCGCAAAAGAACGTCCAGACGGGCTCTTAGCTACATTAGGAGGGCAGGCAGGGCTAAACTTAGCTGTTAACTTATATGAAAATGGTGTACTGTCCAATTTTAATGTAGAACTATTGGGAACTTCATTGGAAGCAATCAAAAAGGCAGAAGACCGTGAATTATTTAAAGCAACGATGCAATCCATTGGCCAACCCGTTCCAGAAAGTATTACTGTAGAAGATGTAGAAAGTGCCTGTGAATTTGCAAGGCAAATCGGTTACCCTATTATTGTGCGTCCTGCTTATACCATGGGGGGAGCTGGCGGCGGTATTGTAGATAACGAAAACGACCTGATTGATGTTGTAATTCGTGGATTGAAATATAGTATGATTGGTCAGGTTTTAATTGAACGAAGTGTGGCTGGTTGGAAAGAGATTGAATATGAAGTCATGCGTGATGCTGCAGACAACTGTATTGTTGTGTGTAATATGGAAAACTTTGATCCAGTCGGCGTTCATACTGGAGATAGTATTGTAGTAGCTCCTTCTCAAACTCTGAGTGATCATGAATATCAAATGCTTAGAACTGCTTCTTTAAAAATCATTCGTGAACTCGGAATTGAAGGCGGTTGCAATGCCCAATATGCCCTTGATCCTCATAGTAGTCAATATTACGTTATTGAAGTAAATCCTCGGGTTAGTCGTTCCAGTGCGTTAGCTTCTAAAGCCACAGGATATCCTATTGCGAAAGTTGCCAGTAAGATTGCGATTGGTTACAACCTTGATGAAATACAAAATGCAGTCACGAAAAAAACCATGGCATGTTTTGAACCTACTCTAGATTATTTAGTAGTAAAATTCCCGCGTTGGCCTTTCGATAAATTCATGTTTGCTGATAGAATACTTGGCACACAAATGAAAGCTACAGGGGAAGTCATGTCCATTGATCGTTCCTTTGAAGGCGCTCTATTAAAAGCAGTACGTTCACTAGAGATTGGACTCAATCATTTGCAAATACCTGAAATGGCGAACTTATCGACGGAAGATGTGCACAAAAAGTTAACCGTTGCTAATGATGAACGGATATTTATGATAGCAGAGGCGTTGCGTAGGGGTATTTCGGTTGATGAAATCCATCGAATTACTAGTATTAACACCTTTTTCTTAAATAAGATTAAAAATATTATAGCTATGGAAGTATTGCTTAAAACAGAGGAGATATCCTCCGAATGTATGTTAAAAGCAAAAAAAATGGGCTTTACCGACAGAACTATCGCTGCATTATCTTCTAGTTCAATAGAAGAAATCAGAACTTCTCGCAAACAACAAGGTATTGTACCGTCCTATAAAATGGTAGATACTTGTGCCGCTGAGTTTGAAGCGGATACACCTTATTATTACTCTACCTATGCCCAAGAAGATGAAGTGACAGTCTCGGAAAAACGTAAGGTTATGGTTTTAGGTTCAGGCCCTATTCGTATCGGGCAGGGTGTAGAGTTTGACTATTGCTCTGTACATTCTGTTTGGGCTCTTAGAGAGATGGGTTTAGAATCTATTATCGTTAATAATAATCCTGAAACGGTAAGTACCGATTTTGATACAGCAGATCGTCTTTATTTTGAACCCTTGACTCCTGAAGATGTAATGAACATTATTGATAAAGAAAAACCAGAAGGTGTTATTGTACAGTTTGGAGGGCAGACAGCAATTAACTTGGCTCAGCCTTTAGCAAAAGCTGGTGTTAAAATATTAGGTACCAGTGTAGATAACATAGATCGAGCGGAAGATAGAGAACGCTTTGATGAGCTTCTTGAAGCAAATAACATTCCAAGACCTCAAGGTGGTACAGTCACGAATGGGGCAGATGCTGTTATAGAAGCAGCTAAGATTGGTTATCCAGTTGTAGTAAGGCCTTCCTATGTATTAGGCGGTCGTGCTATGGAGATTGTTTATACGGAAGCAGAATTAAAAGACTATATGACGAGAGCGGTTAAAGCTTCACCTGAGCATCCTGTATTAGTAGATCGTTATATGCAAGGTACAGAGGTAGAAGTGGATGCCATTTCTGACGGTAAAGATGTATTTATCCCAGGTATTATGGAGCATGTGGAAAGAGCTGGGGTGCATTCAGGTGATAGTATCGCTGTATACCCAACCAAGAGCTTGTCACCTGCCATTATTAATACAATCGTGGACTATACAACTAGATTGGCAGTTGGCTTAGAGGTCAAAGGACTTATTAATATTCAATATGTAGTAGTAGACGAAAACGTCTATGTTATTGAGGTAAATCCACGTTCTAGTCGTACGATTCCTTTCTTAAGTAAAGTAACAGATGTGCCAATGGTAAATGTAGCTACCCGCGTAGCTATGGGAGAAAGTCTTGCTTCTCTTGGTTATAAATCTGGTTTGTTACCATCTAAACCATATACGGCGGTTAAAGCACCAGTTTTCTCTTTCTCTAAGATGCAGCAAGTAGATATATCCTTAGGGCCAGAAATGAAATCTACTGGCGAAGTTATGGGGATTGATTATCATTATGCCAGAGCCTTATACAAAGCCATTACAGGTGCTGGGATGAACGTGCCTGAGTATGGAACGGTATTATTCACCGTAGCAGACAAAGATAAAGAAGAGGGCGGGGAACTAGCCAAAAACCTTGCAGATCTTGGATATCATTTAGTAGCGACGGGTGGTACTGCGAAACATCTGCAGTCTTTAGGACTAACTGTCAATACTGTGGATAAAGTTCATGAACATAAACCTGACATTATTCAGATGATCAAAACAGGAAAAATTAACATGGTTATCAATACACTGACTCATGGCAAAGAACCAGAGCGCGATGGCTACAAAATTCGTCGAGCAACAGTAGAACATGCTATTCCTTGTTTTACTTCTATGGATACAGCAAAGGCTGTATTAGAGGTTCTCACCTTCATGCGGGAGCGTCGCTTGTCTTACGTATTAGCAATACAAGATTATGTAGGTGGAGGGGATAGCCTTGCCTAAACTAGTGGTAGAAGCTCAGATTGTACGTAATAGTGAGATTGGCAATCAAGTGAAAGAATTAGTCCTATACGCCCCAGAAATTGCCAGAGTGGCAAAACCAGGACAATTTCTTCATGTGAGAGTGGCTAAGTCCTATCATCCCTTACTGCGTCGCCCCCTGAGCATTTCTGGCGCAGATAGAGAGGCTGGAACAGTTAGTACAATTTACCGGATAGTCGGACAAGGTACCGCTTACTTGGCGACCTTAGATACTAAGGATTCTGTAGACTGCATGGGTCCCTTAGGCAATGGTTTTTCAATACAAGGTCAACGCCCTTTGTTAGTTGGTGGGGGAATGGGATTGGCGCCGCTAGTGTATCTAGCTGGTGCCTTATGCCCACGCCCTAGTGAGGTATTAATGGGCGGTCGTACAAAAGAAGAAATGTTTTGGCTTAGTATGTTCCATAACATGTGTAATAATATCCACGTAACAACAGATGATGGTACGTTAGGAAGTGCTGGTGTAACATTAGATATATTGCCTGAGTTATTGAAGAAATCCACTTTTGATATGATTTACACTTGCGGCCCCCGAGTTATGATGGAGGGGGTAGCGAGACTTGCCGAAGAACACAACATTCCTTGTCAAGTTTCTTTAGAGGACTTCATGGCCTGTGGTATTGGAGGCTGTTTGTCCTGCACTTGTGCCGCTAATGATGGGACGCGGAAAAAAGTATGTACGGATGGTCCTGTGTTTTGGGCTCAGGAGGTGATTTCATGAGTAGAGGGCAAGACTGCTGTACTCAGAAGGATATGCTTTCCGTAAGTATAGCCGGAATTGAAATGAAAACTCCCGTTATGACTGCTTCTGGAACCTTTGGTTTTGGGCTGGAATATACGGACTATGTAGATTTAAACAAGATTGGTGCCCTAGTTGTGAAAGGGACAACCCTGGCACCACGTTCGGGAAATAATGGGCGGCGTATTGCTGAGACGCCAGCTGGTATGCTAAATTCCATTGGTCTAGAAAATCCAGGAGTAGATGAATTTTTAGCTAATACATTACCACGGTTATCAAAATATGACGTGCCTGTTATTGTGAATATGTCAGGTAATACAGTAGAAGAATATGGGGAATTAGCTGCTCGTCTTACTGTTAAAGGTATTGCAGGAGTAGAACTTAATATTTCCTGTCCTAATGTAAAAGAAGGTGGCATTGCTTTTGGAACGAATTGCGATAGCGCCTCTGCCGTAGTACGGCAAGTAAAAGAGAATACCAATCTACCAGTCATTGTAAAGTTATCTCCCAATGTAACGGATATTGTTGCTATGGCTCAGGCAGTAGAAGCAGCTGGCGCAGATGCCATATCCCTTATTAATACCTTACTGGGGATGTCGATTGATATTCATAAATGGCGTCCTGTATTAGGTAATGTAGTGGGGGGGCTATCGGGACCGGCAGTAAAACCAGTTGCAGTTCGTATGGTATGGCAAGTTGCCCAAGCTGTTAGCGTACCGATCATTGGTATGGGCGGAATTATGACAGCGGAAGATGCGATTGAATTTATGTTGGCAGGGGCTAGTGCTGTAGCGGTAGGTACGGCTAACTTTGTCGATCCTCGGGCCTCTCAATCCGTAGCAGACGGTATTAAAGACTATCTCGTGCAACGTGGTTTAAACCATGTTAGCCAATTAGTAGGTAAAGTCAGTATATAAAATATTGGATGTGAGTGAATGAACGGTGATAAACGTTTAATCGTAGCTTTAGATGTTCATAGTATGGAAAAGGTACAGCAACTTGTGGAGCAACTAGGTGATTCTGTTAATTACTATAAAGTAGGCATGGAGCTTTTCTATAGTGTGGGAAGTCAAGTTATCACTTATTTGCGCCAACAAAACAAAGATATTTTTTTAGATTTGAAATTACATGACATACCGAACACGGTAGGACAAGGATTAGCTTCTTTGACTGAATTAGGTGCAAACATGCTCAATGTGCATGCATCCGGTGGATTTACTATGATGCAAACTGCAGCGAAAGCTGTAAAGAATAAAGCAGAACAGATGAATGTTTGCCCACCTAAGTTAATTGCAGTTACTGTATTAACGAGTATGAATCAAGAAGAATGGTCAACCCTTGGTTTTGACTCAGATTTGTCTGAGCAGGTAGTTCATTTAGCTAAATTGGCACAAAAAGCAGGTTTAGATGGAGTGGTGGCATCGCCACAAGAGGCAAAGCAAATTCGCGCTGCATGTGGTAATGACTTTATAATAGTTACTCCTGGTATTCGGCCAAGTGGAGCAGCGATTAACGACCAGAGTCGTATTGCTACACCAGCTGGTGCGCTTTTAAATGGGGCTAATCATTTAGTGATTGGACGCCCGATTACTGGAGTAACCGATCCAAGACAAGCTGCAGAAGATATTTTAAAAGAAATGAGGGACTATAGTCATGAATGAAACACAAGTAAGACAATTGTTTGTTGATACAGGTGCCATCCTGGAAGGACATTTTTTATTGACGTCAGGATTACATAGCCCTTTATATGTCGAGAAATTTCAAGTATTGCAATATCCAGAACATACAGCAAGCTTGTGTAAGGCACTGGCAGAACGGTTTGCTCAAGATCAAGTAGAGTTAGTAATTGGCCCTGTTACTGGCGGGATCTTATTGGCCCATGAGGTTGGGAAGAATCTTGGAACTCGTGCTATCTTTACAGAGCGTGAAAATGGTAAAATGACCTTACGGCGTGGGTTTACCATAAAGCCTGGTGAACGGGTATTAATTGTAGAAGATATTGTTACTACAGGTGGTTCTGTGCAAGAGGTTCTAGATGTTGTCCGTGAACATGGCGGTACACCTGTAGGTGTAGGTATCTTAGTAGATAGGAGTGGCGGCAAAGCTGACTTTGGTGTGCCTCATCAAGCATTATTGCATCTAACGGTGGAGACATACCAACCAGACAATTGTCCCCTGTGTGCCCAAGGGAACCCTATAACAAAACGTGGCAGTCGCAAGTTATAAAGGAACTTTAAGGTTCAGATGAAGGTATTTCACTTCAATCTGAATCTTAGTCTTTATATAATAGTGAATAAGTGGTAAAAGATAATAAAAATTTATAGTAAATTAACATAATTCGTTAAAAAATGTCTTGCCATTAAGAACAAGTTGTGTTATTATTATCAAGTCGGTGGTTGACGCGACAATGTGGCCCAGTAGTTTAGCGGTTAGAATGCCGCCCTGTCACGGCGGAGGTCGTCGGTTCAAATCCGATCTGGGTCGCCATTTATTGCGGAAATAGCTCAGCGGTAGAGCATCGCCTTGCCAAGGCGAGGGTCGGGAGTTCGAATCTCCTTTTCCGCTCCATAGGGGTATAGCTCAATTGGTAGAGTAGCGGTCTCCAAAACCGTTGGTTGAGGGTTCAAGTCCTTCTGCCCCTGCCACTTAAACACACAGAATCTCTCATGTCGAGGGGTTCTTTTTTCATTTTATATGATTAACCTTGCTTAAATAAGCGCTCATTACATAACTACACCATATAATGGAATAAAAGAAATTTATTATGTTGGGTGATGATTTCTGGCTGAAGAATGTGACTGTAAAGAATCAGTAAGTGCTTTAATTCTTAAGAAATTAGATGATATCCGAAATACTGTGAAAAGAGAATATCGGTCTGAATCCTATACTACGTTTTTCTACTTTAGGACCTATATACGAGGCAATACAATGAGATGTTTTATGAGAAAAACCAGTACAATTAGAAGGTTTTTACTTGTCTCAAATTTTCATTGACAATAGATTAGGTTTGGAGGATAATAACAACATACCGACTGGTAGGTTTGTTGTTATTATTTTTATGACAAGGTGGATGATATAGTGACCAAAGAGAATATTATCATTGTAGCGTTGCGCTTATCGCTAACGCGCGGCTATAAGTCGGTTTCACTCATAGATGTTGCGAATGAGATTGGCATTACTAAAGGAGGGATATATCATTATTTCTCCAGTAAAGATGAGTTATTGCGGGCTGCGCTCCACTTTTCCCTTGATTATTTTGAAAAGAGATATGCTGAATTATTAAGTAATAAGAGTACCCTGCGAGAAATTTTATACGCCTTATTGGTTGATAATGTATTCGATGAAGATTCTAAGCAATTTATAGGATCTACAGGAGAATGCAACGTAGATCACGTGCACTTTTACATTGAAATGATGCAGCGATTTTCTGAAATTCAAGAAAGGGTACAAGAAATTAATGTGTCAACTTGTGAGGCTTTTGCAAAAAGAATTCAGGTTGCGATGGACAAGGGCGAAATTAAGAAAAATCTTGATTGTTATGCATTAGCAGCCAATGTTATGGCATTGGTAAATGGTCAAAAATCATTAGGAAGTAATTTTCAATCTCAAGAGATGCGTAAGCGCATGATGGATTCGATGTGGACATTGATGAATAGTTAGGGCTGATAGAAAGCTCTAATTATTTTTTTGGCATAACATACCGACTGGTAGGTATGTTATGGTTATTTTAGAAGAAATTGGAGGACAGATTAATGAATCGATTGAAACAAACTAAATTTTGGATTATTCCAATTGTACTTATTATTGGGATTACGTTAGTATTTCGCAGTGGTGTCTTTGCGAGCAAAGACAAAACAAAAGTTGTTGATAATTCTTTGAGCGTAAAAGTTATAGAAGCACAGCAGGTGGATCTAGTACCTAGCTTGACGTTTACTGGTTCCCTAGAAGGTCAAGTCTCGGCTACCGTTAGTGCTAAAATTTCTGGATTAATTGAAGAAGTTTTTGTTCAAGAGGGACAACAAGTTAAAGCGGGTGACCCATTGGTAAGACTAGGCACAGTTGAGCTTGCAAACGCTGCACGTCAAGCAAGTGATGCTGTAAATAAGGCGCAGGCGAACTATGAATTGGCATTAAATGATTTTAACCGTTATCAAACCTTATATGAAAAAGGAGCCACTTCTGAGCAACAATTAGATAATGCTAAGGCAAAGCTTAAAACAGCTCAGGCCGACTTATCAAGTGCTACAGCTAACCAAAGCAGCTCCGAACAACAATATAGTTATGGCGTTATTAACTCACCAGTCGACGGTCTGGTTGCGAATAAAACAGCGACTGTTGGACAGGTGGTTTCTCCAGGGCTGGCATTGATGACAGTACAAGATATTAATCAGGTGTATGCTGTAGTCAATGTAGAGCAAAAAGAATTAGGACGTGTGAAAATTGGTCAAAAAGCAAACGTGACTATCGACGCTTATCCTGGTAAAGTTTTTTCAGGCGTAGTTGATATTATGAATCCCGAAGCAGGATCAGCCAGTCGTATGTTCCGTGTTAAGATTAAAATTGATAATGCTAGCGGTGAGTTAAAGCCTGGTATGTTTGCTAAAGTACAATTAACAACAGGTAATAATTATAAAGTTATTACTGTTCCCCAAGCTGCTGTTCTTCAAAAGCAAGGTATCAATTATGTATTTGTTTTAGAAGGTGGTAAAGCTCTTCGCCACCAAGTTGAAATCGGTGAGATTTCTGAGAACACGATCATCATAAAATCTGGCTTACAGCCGGGTGAACAAGTTATTATAAACAGCGTAAACCGACTAAATGATGGAGATGCTGTAAAAGTAACGCAGTAGAATAGGGGAAATAGACTATGAATATTACTGAAATTAGTATTAAACGTCCAGTATTTGCAACCGTCGTGATTTTTGCATTGGTAGTGCTAGGTTTATTTAGTTATGTATCTTTGAGTGTGGATCAGTATCCTAGCGTTGAAATGCCAGTTGTTGCTGTTACCGTTCTATATCCTGGTGCAGCACCTGAACAAGTAGAAACGAAGGTAACGCAAAAGATAGAAGAAGCGGTTAGTGTAGTGGCTGGTGTTGACCATGTAACATCAACTGTAAGTGAAGGTTCATCCATCACTGTTATTCAGTTTACAATGGAAACCAATGCGGATGCGGCAGCGCAGAATGTCCGGGATAAATTAGGTGTCGTTCAAGCGACTTTACCTCAAGATGCAAAGGCGCCAATTGTTTCACGATTTGACCCGACAGATACACCAATTATGTCTATTGCCTTAATGGGAGATCTTAGCCAAAGAGAGTTGACAGTGCTTGCAGATGATCTTTTAACTAAGCGTCTAAAAGCAGTAAATGGTGTAGCATCTGTTACTGTTCAAGGGGGGCTGGATCGTGAAATTCAAATCCGCTTGGATGGTAGCCAAATGGCTGCCTACGGCTTTACTGTACCCGAAGTCTTAAACAGCTTACGAAATGAGAATGTTGATTCTCCGGGAGGTAAGGTGACAAACGGGCAGCGAGAAACGGATTTACGTGCAGTAGGTAATATTACCTCCACGAATCAGTTTCTAAGTATTCCGATTGGTCAGCGCGACGGTGTGCAATTTTTTGTGAAAAATATTGCGACAATTAAGGATACAACCCAAGAGGTTAGTACAATCACCAAAGTCGATGATAAGCCTGCTCTTGGGTTAGATATTATGAAACAATCTGGCAGTAATACAATCCAGGTTGTAGATAATGTAAAAAAACAGTTAGAAAGTATTAAAAAAGAGTTGCCACCGGGCGTTACGTTAGTCGTTGTTCGTGATAATTCGAAGACAATTAGTGAGTCAGTGGATGACGTTCAATTTAACCTTGTTCTGGGTGGGTTCTTGGCTGTTGCTATCGTATTTCTGTTTCTGGGGAACTGGCGTAGCACGATTATAAGTGCTATTGCGATTCCTGTCTCAGTAATTACATCCTTCCTTGTAATGAAATTGCTCAATTTCACACTGAATACTATGTCCCTCTTGGCGTTGTCCCTTGCAGTTGGTCTGCTGATTGATGATGCGATCGTAGTAATTGAAAATATAGTACGTCATCTGGAAATGGGCAAAGATAAGTTTACTGCCGCTATGGATGGTACATCTGAAATAGGTCTTGCCGTTATGGCAACTACTTTTACCTTGGTAGCTGTTTTTTTACCAGTAGGTATGATGAGTGGTATTGTTGGCCAATTTTTTAAACAATTCGGTATTACGGTGGCGGCCAGTGTGCTGGTTTCCTTATTTGTCGCTTTCACCTTAACTCCCATGTTATCAGCTAAATACCTTGCTCATTCTGAGATTAAAGGTGATAGTCGATTAGGAAAAGCTTGGCTTGTATGGAACCGCAAATTTGACGAGGTAACTGCAAAATATGGTAATTTCTTAGGTAAGGCATTAAAACAAAGGAAAAAGGTAATTAGTGTTGCAGTAGCCTTGTTCTTTGGCAGTTTATGTCTCCTGCCGTTTCTCGGTTCTACCTTTGTGCCTGATGCGGATAATTCGGAAATTAATGTAACCGCTACAGTTGATCCAGGTATGAGCGTGCAAGCGGTAAGTGATATGTCTGACAACATGGTACAAATCATTCGGGCTATTCCTGAAGTCAAGATGACCTATAGTGTTGTAAACCCTAGCAACATTAGTATACTGACTCAGTTAGTACCGAAAAATCAGCGCGCCATAAGTGATAACAAAATTATTGAAGATTTGAGACAGAAACTCAATACGATTCCTGGTGCGAATATAAGTGTTTCGAAGAAATCTGGATTGTCAGGCGGTAAGCCTGTATCCATTGTTATTCAAGGACAGAAATTGGAGACGTTATCTACTATCTCTGATCAGGTGCAACAAATTGTGGCAAGTGTGCCGGGAGCTGTAGAGGTTACCTCTAGTTATGAAGCTGGGAATCCTGATGCGCAAATTGTGGTAAATCGTGATCGAGCAGCTGATATCGGCATTTCAGCTGCAAGTATAGCAGATACTTTGCAGACAATGTTTAACGGAAAAGTAGTAACCGAGTACAAGGAGGGGGACGATGCTTATGATGTAAGAGTCATCTTAGATCCAGAAGCACGTCGTAGCTTAACTGATGTAGATAATGTTTATCTAGCCAGCTCTGCGCGAAAACCAAACGGGCAAGCAGTAATGGTTTCTCTCTCGCAAGTAACGGATACTGTTTATGCAACAAGTGCAGCACAAATAAAACGTTACGATAACCAGCAACAGATTACCATTTCAGCCAATTTAAATGGTATCACTCTTGGCGAATTTAACAAAGAATTTAATAAAAAAATTACTGAAGTCAAGATGCCAGAAGGATATAAAATTGTAACAACAGGTCAAACTCAGTCGATGAATGATGCTTTTAAAGGCATGGTAATGGCTCTAGCGATGGCCGTATTATTTATCTTCTTTGTTTTGGCTGCTCAGTTCGAAAGCTATATTGATCCATTTGCGATTATGCTGGCCTTACCTTTGGCGATTATTGGTGCGATTATTGGCCTCTTGCTAATGGGTAGTGCCCTTAGTATCATGTCGTTAATTGGTATCATAATGCTAATGGGGCTTGTAACCAAGAATGCTATCCTGCTCATTGACTTTGCTAAACAAAGGCGTGCTGCCGGTGTAGAACGTAATCAAGCTTTAGTAGAAGCGGCAGTACAACGGATGCGTCCAATTATCATGACGACGGCAGCTATGATTGTAGGTATGATTCCACTGGCACTAGGTATTGGACCAGGTGCGGAATCACGGGCGCCTATGGCTCATGCCATTATTGGTGGTCTAATCACTTCGACCATCCTAACATTGATCGTTGTACCAGTTGTGTATAGTTTATTTGATGATCTTCAAAGTAAGAAATTCAGTTTTAAATCATTATTTCACAAAAAAAATAAAAGTGTCTTATAATAAATAAAAAGTACCCCGTCGATACGAATCGTATTGGCGGGGTACTTTAAAATTCATTTTTGAGACTTTTTTTCATTTCCTATTAAATCGGGTACCAATTCGGCTGATATTTCTACTTCTGGAGTAATTCCTTCAGTGAATAAAGTAACTCCGGCTTCTTCAATAAGAGTTCTATCGCTTTTTTTTCCAAGTCTGGCATCTCCCATTAGCAAGCTAATAACAATACCAATAACCGATATAAACATGGCAACCCAAAAGACTATATGAAGGGAATCGGCTAGCGCTGTTTTAAGTGGTGGAAGCAAAATTCCCAGCAGGTTAGGTGGAATCATAGCAACAGTATCTGGACTTAATAGTACATTAAATAAACTCAAAGGCTCAGTATGAGCCTTTTCAAACATCGGTGTGAGTGGTCCTAATAGTACAGAACCATTTTGTAAGCTTGGGAAAAATTCTTTTTCCATGATATTTTTTGAGTAGCCATTAAAGATGGAACCTAATATAGTCATGCCAAGAGTACCGCCAATGCTACGGAAGAATTGAGTAGCAGAAGTTGCCACTCCACGTTGCTCAGCTCCAAAGGCACTTTGTACAGCAATTGTAACTATAGGCATAATAGTACCCATTCCAACACCAAGAATCACTATATAATAAATCGCTGTTCGTTGTGTAGTGAATACGTTCATTGTACTCAAGAGATAAAATCCTAACGCCATTAGTGCCATCCCAAGTATGTAGAAAGACCGGAAACTTACTTTAGTTGCGAAACGTCCGGCTACTATGCTGGTTAGCATTAAAGAGATCATCATGGGTAACATGGTATTCCCAGAACCTGTGGCACTTATCCCAAGGACTCCCTGAAGAAAAAGAGGTAAAAACATTAAAGAACCAAACATTCCTAGTCCCATGAGGAAACCGACTATATTAGTAATTGCAAAAATCCTATTTTTAAACAAATCCAAACTTAATACAGGATCGGTAGCTCTTTTCTCCAAAGCAACAAACAACAACCAAGATAGTAATGAAAGTCCTACTAACCCTAGGATTTGCCATGATAGCCATGGATACTGTGTGCCTCCGAGATTTAACCCTAAAAGTAGGCTGACAGTGCCTATAATTAAAGTAATGATTCCTGCATAATCAATGGCGACTTTGTCTGTTAGGCGTTTTTCTCCACGTAAACCAAGATAGATTGTAATTGTTGCAAGAATTCCTATCGGTAAGTTAATATAGAATACCCATTTCCAAGAAGAGTAATCTACGATCCATCCTCCTATCGTTGGCCCAACTACAGATGACAATCCAAATAAAGCACCCATAAGGCCTTGCCATTTACCACGTTCTTCAGGAGGGAAGATATCACCGACAATCGTCATTGCGAGTGGCATCATGATACCTCCGCCGATTCCCTGAAGTGCTCGGAATAAAATTAGCTGCAGCATTGTTGAACTAGTACCACATAGGGCAGATCCGATCATAAACAGCAGTAAACCTGTTACATAAATAATTCGACGGCCATATATATCTGCAAGTTTACCTGCGATAGGGACAATTGTTGTCGAGGTAAGCATATATGCTGTTGTTACCCAGGTCATTATGCTGAGTCCACCAAGCTCACCGATAATCCTTGGCATAGCTGTTCCGACTACAGTTTGATCCAGTGAAGAAAAAAATAAGGCTAGAAATAATCCTACTAACAGCGTTCTACGTGGAGACCCATTTCTCATATTGCTCTCCCTTCACCAAGAATAAAGTTTATTTTTAAGATTGCCCTATTCGAAGAAAAAAATGCGACATTTAAGCAATACTATAGATAAGCTTCTAAAAATGATTAATGGAGATAGATGTATATGGGAAAGTTATCTTGGAAGAAACGAAAGATAACTTAGCTACCTATTTTTAAAAGTTGTAAGAGTTATATCAATAAAAGCTCGTAGGGCGGGAGAAATCCATTTATCTTTATGATAGATTAGTTGAGTTTGAATATTAAACGGTGTACCGGCCCAAGGCAATTCTATTAATTGTTGGGATATGATTTCTTGCTTAACCGCCACTTGCGGTAAAAAACCGATTCCCCAGCCGTCACTAACAAATTTCTTGATTACTTCATTGCCACTGAATGTCAATATAGATGCTGGTTTTGCACCAGCTTGTGCGAGAATACTTTCAAAGATTCGACGATAGCTACATCCCAAGTCAGTCAAGACAAGTGCTTGACCATTTATATCCTGCGGTAGAACCTGAGTTTTTTTAGCTAAGGGATGGTTTGGTGCTGCGATAACTGCCATAGGTTCTTCGAAAAGTATGTGAGTAACAAGATCTGCTTCGTTAAATGGTACATCTAGGAATAAGACGATATCAATCGTGTTTTTTCTCAGATGAGTTCGATATTCGCTACAGGCATCAAAGCGAATATCGATTTCTACGTTGGGATAACGGGCACGAAAGGTCTTGAAAACTTCAGGTAAACGATGTGTGCATAGAGATTCTGCTGTACAAATGGTAAGAGATCCTTTGGGAATGAGGGAACTAGAAATTAAATCTTTAGCTTCATCTGATAGTTTAAGAATTTGCTCAGCATAGGCATAGAGATGTTCACCGTCTTTGGTTAATTTGATTTGTTTACCCAAGCGTTCAAAGAACATTGTGCAAAACTCTTCTTCCAATGCTTGAATTTGATTGGTAATGGTAGACTGGGCGTAACCTAATTCATTGGCGGCTTTGGTGAAACTCAACATTTTGACTACTGTAACAAAAGTTTTTAGTTGGCGAAATTCCATTTTATAACCACCCATCAGTTTTTATGAAGAACTACATCGATACTATCAATTTTACCTATTAATAACTCTATGATAGTATAATTTGTAAAAACGGTCTAGCAGAAAGCAGAAAATTGATGGGGGTTTGGAAAATGAAAAACATCAGTGCTGACGAAATAAAGTACCGGGTAAAAGAGCTGGGGGCAGATTTATGTGGGATAGCTTCCGTAGAGCGCTTTGCAGATGCACCTTCCGGGTTTCATCCGACGGATATTCTTAAAGAGTGCAAAAGTGTAATCGTAATCGCTGCGCGCATTCCTGTAAATGCTTTTATTTCTTCCTCACAAGCCATATATACCTTTACCCATTCTAGATTATTTGACAAGATAAATTCTATTACATTTGCTATCGCAATAGAATTAGAAAAATGGGGAAGCTGTGCCGTCCCAGTGCCAGCATCGGAGCCGTATGAGTATTGGGATGATAGTAGGCGACATGGGCAAGGTATTCTATCGTTAAAACATGCAGCCGTACGCGCTGGATTAGGGCAAATGGGGAAAAACACCCTTCTGGTTAACGATCAGTTTGGGAATATGCTTTTGTTAGGTGCGGTTCTACTCACTGAAGAAATTGAACCCGACTTGTTAGCAACATATCAGGCTTGTATACCCGGTTGTCGGATTTGCTTAGACGCTTGTTCCGTTAGTGCCTTGGATGGTAACACGATTGAACAGCGCAAATGCCGCAGCATTTGTGGAAAAACGACTGAGGGTGGAGGCTTTGTATATAATTGCAATTTATGTCGGAAGCTTTGTCCTCATCACCAAGGAATAAGATAACAAAGCTAGAGGAGGACTAATAAAAATAAGTAACCTACAAATTTGCAGGTTACTTATTTTTATTTCACAGAAAGCCCATTTTTGCTATTAATAACTTCATCGCGAAGAATGAGCCAAATGGACTGAAATAATTGATTATATTGAAGGGAGGTACGGATATCTGATATATTTCGTGGGCGGGGGAGGTCAATATTTATTATAGTTTTGACCTTGCCTGGGTTGGCGGTCATGACCATAACTCTATCACCTAGGCACAAGGCTTCATCTATACTATGTGTGATAAATACAGTCGTTTTTCGGCTTTCTTCCCAAATTCGTAATAACTCTTGCTGTAAAAGGATTCGATTTTGTTCGTCTAGGGCTCCGAAGGGTTCATCCATCAATAAAATTTCGGGATCATTGGCAAAGGCGCGAGCTACGCTAACTCGTTGCTTCATACCGCCTGACAATTGAGAAGGATAGGCGTGAATAAACTTACTAAGGCCAATCATTTCAATATAGTGCTGCGCTATTTCATATCGGTCTTTTTTGGGTATGTTCCGCATGCGCAGTCCATAAGACACATTGTCAATCACTGTCATCCAGGGAAAAATAGATTGTTCTTGAAATACCATAGAATTAATTGGTCGGTGTTCGTGGTTTTTTTTAATGAAAATATTGCCGCTTGAGTGATCATCGAGGCCGGCTAAGATTCGGAGTAATGTTGTTTTTCCACATCCGCTAGGCCCAACAATACAGAAGAATTCTCCGTTGCCAATAGAGAGGGAAATATCATCTAAGGCGGTCACCAAACCAGAATTAGTGTGAAAAAATTTTTTTAGATTTCGAACTGAGATGCTTTCTTCTTCATAAACCATGCTCTGCATCTCCTTTTTATATTTGCTTTTTCCAGGGCAGGAACCAAATTTCTATCTTATCCAGAAGTAAAGAAAAAATATAGCCTAAAATCGATAGGGTAATAAGTGCTACAAACATTTGTTCAATGTCAAACATATCATAGGCTCGCCATATCATCCAGCCCACCCCGGCTTTTGCTGCGGAAAGTTCTGCTGCGACAATGAGAATTAGGGCCATACCCATACCTAGCTTTAATCCCGCAAAAATCATTGGCAAGGCACCGGGCAAGGCGACAGTCAGATAAAAATTTTTTCGATTAGCTCCAAAATTCTGGGCAACGTCTAAATAAATTTTATCAATACTGAGTACACCAGCCATGGTGTTGATAACAACCAAGTAGAAAACGCCAATGGCAATTGTAAAAATCTTGGACGTTTCTCCTAAGCCAAATATAAGTAAGATTAAAGGCATCAAAGCGAGTTTGGGAATGGGATAGGTGGCAGCGATCATCGGCTCAAGTGCCGAGCGGATTAGTGGAGATAAGCCCATTCCTATTCCCAGTAATATACCTGGGATGGAACCAGCTAAGAAGCCCCACAATACCCTTTGTACGCTGACTGCCGTATTATACAATAAGTCACCTGAAGACAAGAGGGGAATGAAAGCTTGTAATATTAAACTGGGACTTGATAGCAGGCGAGTATCTATGATGTGAGTACGAGCCATTAGCTCCCACAACAAGAGAAGGGTTATAGGAGATAATACAGAGAGGATTCGAATAAATAAAGTGGAATTATGTTGTTTTATCATGCTCTCATCTCCCAAAGAAATTTTTAGTTATTGGTATTTTCCTAGGGTTTTAACTGCAAAGTCAACATACTGGTTATCTACAGCATCTTCGTATTTAATATCGGATTTCAATAAATTATTTTCTTTGTACCAATCTAGATCCATGACAATGCCTTTTTTACGAACGTAGCCATCTGGATTTAAACCAGTAGGGTACATTTTTTCATATAACGGTGCATCTTTTATAACAGAGTACTTGCAGAGAATGTCTATAATTTCGGCTTTGTTTTTATTTTTGAAAAAGGCGTTATTATAGTCTCGTACAGATTGTATGTAGGCTGTCATAAAACGATTGGCAACGTCTGGATGCTGTGTCAAACTAGTGCCGAAAACTAGCAGCGCAGTCTGGGCATCTGGATCATAGTCCGCTGGGTCTTTCCAGGGGTCAGCTAGATCTTTGCTCATGCTTAGTGTAACAAAAGGTTCGATGACCATAGCAGCATCGATACTCTTGTTTCCAAGGGATACTAACATGTCAGGAAAAGAACGAATAATTTGCACATCAACGTCTTTTGTAGTTAATCCACCTTTTTGTAAAACCCTTGCTAAAGCAATCTCGTCGAGAGAGGCAGTGCCAACAATAGCAATTTTTTTATCGCGAAGGTCTTTGTAATCCTTAATCATATTCACTAAGTCTTTGCGGATGACTAGACGATAATAACCTTGCCCAGCGACATTAATGCCCTTATCCGCAACGATTTTTACTGGTATGTCACGAGACATTGCATTTAATAAGCCAGAGGATGTAACGGTAGCTCCCACGTCGAGTTGCCCGGCTGCTAGTTGATTAATCATTTCCTGCCCGGTGCTGAATTGAACAGGTTCGATCTTGATGCCAACATCTTTATAATAATTTTTTGCCATACCAATTAATATGCCTGCATCAGAGACAACCTGCTTCATGCCAACCTTGACTACCGTTTCCTGAGGTAGTGGGGATAACCCTTGAGCCCATGTAGGTCCAGTGGTAGATGTATTTTTATTAACGGTACCTTGACTGCAAGCGGTGATAAGCAGCGTTAAGAGCAGCAGGGTTATTACTTTTAAATTTATAAAACGTTTCACATACTTCCCCCCCCGAATTAATCATTAATTAATCACATGATATTCATTTTTATTATATTTGGTGATAAAGTAGCAGGTTTTTAGATGGAAATACAGAATACGTAATAGTACTTCAATTAGAAAGGTATCGTTTTGTATGGAAAAAATAATAGAGCAAGTACAAGCATGGAACATGCTTGGTAAACTTCCAAAAGAATTTGTAGGGTTCACTTTAACACTAGAATTAGAGAAGCGGGATACACAATACTGTATATTTACTTACAAAAATGAAGAGAGACATAGGAGTTTCTCAGTATTGTATGATCATGCAACTAAAGAATATTTTGCTCGCACAGTAATTGGCTTGATGGAATATTATGACGTTAATTTTATTGTTGGAGATATTGAGCAGCTGGAAAGCTTATTAGTTGAAAGGTTGAGAGCTGTTTTAACTAGCCTAGCTTCTTTTACTAGAGAAAATTTAGATAGCATTCTTCTTGACAAAAAAGTTATTGAGTGGCCATATAATAAAGAACTGCCACAACAGCTCTTTGGGTTTGAGTTGTTTATAAGGCCGGATGAACCAATAAAAATTATCAATGGTTCTTATATAATCTTAGATTACAGTGATTTTAGAACAGAAAGTAATTTAGCGATTTATTATAATATCTTTAGGGATGAGTTTTTTGGAGAAACACGTATCAGGCGTACTCCGACTATGGCCGCTGTTTTTGATGCCAATAACTTAGATGACTTACAAGAAGCTCTTGCAAGTAACCTTACGAGTGTCTTAGAAAGTTTAAGGGCACAAATAGACTGATTATGTAAAGTATGAAGAATTTAAGTATCAAGATTGTTAATTGTAGGAGGTTCAATTCGAATGGCAAGAATATTAGTCTGTGATGACTCTGCTTTTATGAGGATGATGTTAAAGAGAGTGCTGGTGGATAATGGTCATGAGGTGGTAGGTGAAGCAGGGGACGGAATGGAAGCTGTCCAACTTTATCGGCAACATAAACCGGATTTGATAACGATGGATATTACAATGCCTAAAATGGATGGGATACAAGCAGTAACACATATTCATGAAGAAGATCCTTTGGTCAGAATTATTATGGTTACTGCTCTTGGACAGCGAGCAATTATTACAGATGCTCTTAAGGCGGGTGCGTCAGATTTTATTGTGAAACCTTTTGATAATATACAAGTAATTGAAACTATTAAAAAGGTATTGCAGGAATAGATAAGTTTATTTACGAAAGTACTTGACAATAAAACTCCACATGCTATAATAGTATCTGTGGCCGAGGCTTGTAGCTGGAAAAAAGTACTTCGAAAGAAAATACTAAAAACTAGTTGACAAGTTGAAAGAAAGATTATATAATGGTTTTTGTGACCAATGAAGTGGCCCAGTAGTTTAGCGGTTAGAATGCCGCCCTGTCACGGCGGAGGTCGTCGGTTCAAATCCGATCTGGGTCGCCATTTAATCTTAATGCCTCGATAGCTCAGTCGGTAGAGCAGAGGACTGAAAATCCTCGTGTCGACAGTTCGATTCTGTCTTGAGGCACCATTTGCGGAAATAGCTCAGCGGTAGAGCATCGCCTTGCCAAGGCGAGGGTCGGGAGTTCGAATCTCCTTTTCCGCTCCATTTTAAGGCGGCATAGCCAAGTGGTAAGGCAGAGGTCTGCAAAACCTTTATCCCCAGTTCAAATCTGGGTGCCGCCTCCAAATTAGTTTCATACACTGCCTTTAACAGTTTGGCATAGTAATATGCCGGGGTGGCGGAACTGGCAGACGCAACGGACTTAAAATCCGTCGGAGAGAGATCTCCGTACCGGTTCGATTCCGGTCCTCGGCACCACGAGTATTCAAAGCTTCGCAGCTAATGCGAAGCTTTTTTGTTATGAAAAATTAAGGGTAAGATATTTTTTAAAAAAACAAATAAACAGAAATAACATAATTTTATAAATTTTCACATAAAAATGAAACCCTATTCGGGAGGAAGTAGGCAACTTAATACGAATAGGAAAGTTGTGGGAAAAGTAATGAAGGAAATTTTGGCTGGTGTAATATTAATAGAGGAGGATTCGGAAATGATAAATATTCCAAAAGTTAAACTTGGGATTGTAGCGGTAAGCAGAGATTGTTTTCCCGTTCAACTTAGTGAAGAAAGACGGAATGCAGTTGTGCAGGAATGCAACAATAAAAAGATTGCCATTTTTGAGGTAAAAGCCGCAGTGGAAAATGAAAGAGATGTAGTAGTGGCATTAGAGGAACTTAAAAATGCAGGTGTAAATGCATTGGTAGTATACCTTGGAAATTTTGGTCCTGAAGGACCGGAAACGATTCTGGCCCAAAAATTTGCTGGACCAACCATGTTTGTTGCAGCTGCAGAGGAAACAGAATCCAATCTTATAAACGGTCGTGGCGATGCATATTGCGGCATGCTTAATGCATCTTATAATTTAGCGTTAAGAAAGCTGAGCCCCTATATACCGGAATATCCTGTGGGTACACCGGATGAAATTGCCGGATTTATTTCTGATTTTGAAAATATTGCACGAGTTGTGCTTGGGGTTTCCAACTTGAAAATTTTTAGTTTTGGACCGAGGCCTCATGACTTCCTAGCGTGCAATACACCGATAAAACCTCTATTCGACCTTGGTGTAGAAATCATGGAGAACTCTGAACTTGATTTGTATGCTTCATTTAATGAACATGAAAATGATCCGAGAATTCCGCAAGTTGTAAAGGAAATGGAAGAGGAGTTGGGAGAGGGGAACGGATATCCAGGTATTCTTCCGAAACTTGCCCAATACGAGTTGACGCTACTTGATTGGCTGAAGAGTAATATAGGAATTTCAACATATGGTGTTTTTGCCAATAAATGTTGGCCTGCTTTCCAGACCCAATTTAAGTTTGTACCCTGTTTTGTAAACTCAAGAATGGCTGCAAAAGGTATTCCTGTAGCCTGTGAGACAGATATATACGGTGCGTTGAGTGAATACATCATAACCTGTGCGACGAATTTGCCTGCTACGCTACTTGATATAAACAATTCAGTGCCGAAGGATATGTTTCATAATAATGAGGAAAAATTCGAAGGATATCAGCTTAGTGATTTGTTTATGGGCTTTCACTGTGGTAATACTCCAAAGAGTTGCATGAAAAATGCGGCTATGAAATATCAACTGATTATGAAAAGACTTCTTGAACCTGATAAGGAGCCGGATATATCAAGGGGAACGTTAGAAGGGACGATAAGACCTGGTGATATTACATTCTTTAGAGTTCAGGGTACAGCAGATTGTACCTTGCGAAGTTATGTCGCCGAGGGTGAAATAATTGATGTGGATCCAAATACTTTTGGGGGAACAGGAATTTTTGCAATTAAGGAGATGGCAAGGTTTTATAGGCATGTACTAATTGGAAAGCGATACCCTCATCATGGTGGTGTTGGTTTTATGCATGCAGGCAAAGTATTATATGCTGCGATGAAAATGTTTGGCGTGTCAGATGTAGCATTTAATCAGCCTGCATCTATGCTTTACAAAAACGAAAATCCTTTTAAATGAGGATTTAATCTAATCATAAAGCGGCTCTATTCCTCTTAGGAATAGAGTTTTCTTTTCGGTATTTTTAATAATAGAGGAAGTGTGGTATAATATTACAATATATAAAAATAGAGGAGGTGTCCTATTTTCCCAGAGGATGGGGATAATAGGGACTTTTATTGGACCCTGCGTCGATCTTGTTTAATATTTTTTTAGTTTTATTGTTAGTTATATTGAATGGTTTTTTTGTAGCAGCTGAATTTGCTATGGTTAAGGTTAGGAGTAGTCGAATCGAAACGTTAGTTTCAGAAGGAAATCTGAAAGCGAAATTTGCACAACGGTTAACAAAAAACCTAGACGCGTATTTATCAGCTTGTCAGTTTGGTATCACTCTTGCTTCTCTTGGATTGGGTTGGGTAGGAGAACCAGCAGTAGCTAAGATGCTTACGCCGATTCTCTCCGTATTCGGTTTTTCTGAGCAAACAATTGAGACGATTTCCTTTACCATTGCCTTTTCTGTCATTACTTCCCTTCATATTATATTAGGGGAGCTAGCTCCAAAGTCATTGGCAATTCAAAAAGCAGAGCAAATTACCATGTGGACAGCACCGCCGTTAATTGGTTTTTACAAAATTATGTACCCATTTATTTGGTTTATGAATGGAACGGCAAATAAGTTTCTAAAATCTTTAGGACTTGAACATGCAACGGATAGTGAATCTGCTCATACAGAGCAAGAGATACGCATCCTTATGGAAGAGAGCCATAAACAAGGTTTTATTAATCAAACAGAATTAACATTAATGGACAATATATTTGATTTTGCGGAGAAACATGCCCACGAAATAATGATTCCCCGCACGGATATGATATGCTTAGACATTAAAAAATCGAATGAGGAAAACCTAGAAATTGCATTACGCGAGGAAAAAACGCGTTATCCAGTATGTGATTCCAATAAAGATGATATCATTGGTTTTGTTCATATTAAAGACTTGCTTACGCCCATCGCATTAGGGGAGGCACCTGCATTGCAGGATATTACGAGAGAAATACTGGCCGTACCCGAAAATATGCAAATTAGTGCTGTTTTGAAACTTATGCAAAAGAATAAGTCACAAATCGCGATTGCGGTAGATGAGTATGGTGGCACAGCCGGACTTGTCACAGTAAAAGATATTCTTGAAGAGATCGTTGGTGAAATGCAAGATGAGTTTGATGACGAGCGTCCTTTAATTGAGATGCAAGACTCCAATGCTCATATTGTAGATGGAAAGATATTAATTGAAGAATTTAATGATTTTTTTGATTTAGAACTTCAATCGGATGATGTAGATACTCTTGGCGGTTGGATTTGTGCTAGAACAGAATTGCCATTAGAGGTTAATCGTAAGATTACCTACGAAGGATATGAGTTTATTATTACAGAAGCTGATAATATGCGCGTCAATCGAGTGCTCGTTAGGAAAAAGGAATAGAGAATATTTCACCCCTCGCAGACAGTGCGAGGGGTTTTCCTATAACCACTTAAAATAAAAAAGATTCTAAAAATTCCGTAATATTAGCAAGAGTTTTTACTTTCCGTCAAGCTGTAGCTCCAATGTATGCTAAATTCCCTGAATATAAAGAAATAGTTGCACAGATTCAAGCAGTTAAGAAAAGGAATGGGTAATGAAAAGATCTTACAGATTGTAAGGTCTTTTTTCTATTACTACTTTACATACAAAGGTTTTAAGGGTATTATTTGTCATACTTTCTTTAATATGTAATAAGTTAATGTTATACTTGAAGAGATAAAACTTGATGGAAGTCAGGTGAGAACATGAGTTTGTTTTCTTTATTAAAAGATCGAGCAGACTTCTTCAGCGAGCTAATCGTGCAACATATTATATTATCTATGATCTCCATCGGATTTATCACAATCATCGGGGTTGTGGTCGGAGTTGTGATAACAAGAAACAAACCTGTAGCACGTTTTGTAATAGGAGTTACGAATTTTCTATATACGATACCCTCAATCGCTTTATTTGGATTTCTAGTATCCATTACAGGTATCGGAAATAAAAGTGCAATTATCGCTCTTGTAGTATATGGATTATTGCCAATTATAAGGAATACATATGTAGGGATAAATGAAGTCGATAAAGAGATCGTAGAATCTGCTATTGGCATGGGAAGTACAGATGCTCAACTGTTGTTTCATGTGCAAATCCCTCTCGCATTGCCTGTCATTATGGCAGGATTTAGAACCATGGTTGTAATGACGATTGCTCTTGGTGGAATTGCTTCCTTTATAGGAGCTGGTGGGCTTGGCGTTGCTATCTGGCGAGGCATAACTACTAATAATCCTGAAATGACGATAGCAGGAAGTTTGCTAGTTGCTCTATTGGCTTTACTTTCCGACTTTGTACTGGAGTTAGCAGAAAAAAGATTACATCTTAAAATAGTAGGGCGTCAGAAATAGGAGGGGATTATAGTGAAAAACAGATTGATAGTAATGCTGATTACCGTGATTTTTGTTTTTATCGCTGCGGGTTGTAGTCCGAATTCTAGTCAAAAGTCGGTGGTAGTTGCATCTAAGCCTCATACGGAACAATATGTTTTAGCGGAACTAATTACCCAATTAATTGAAGGAAATTCTGATATTAAGGTTGTGCAAAAACTGGGGATTGGTGGCGGGACAGCTAATATACAGCCTGCAATACTAAAGGGTGAAATTGATATATATCCAGAATATACAGGAACAGGCTGGTTATATGTGTTAAAGGAGAAACCTGAAAGTGATTCAGGTAAGCTATATGAAGAGTTAAAAAGTAAATATATTGAGCAATATAATATGAAATGGCTTGGTTTATATGGTTTTAATGATACCTATGCCTTAGCGGTAAAAAAATCAGTTGCTGATAAGTATAATTTAGTTACTTATTCTGATCTTGCAAAAGTCAGTGAAAATCTAGTCTTTTGTGCAGAAGCTGATTTTTATGAGCGGGAGGATGGGTTTAAGGGGCTTGAAAAAACATACAACTATCATTTTAAGGATAAGAAAGAAATTGATATTGGTCTAAAATATGAGGCAATTGATTCTGGACAAGTTGATGTAATAAATGCCTTCTCCACCGATGGATTGTTAAAGAAATACGATTTAAAAGTCTTAAAGGATGACAAAAACTTTTTTCCTTCTTATTTTGCAGCAACTGTTGTGAGAAATGATACATTGAAGAAGTATCCTGAATTAGAGAAAATATTAGGGAGATTAGATGGGAAAATTAGTGAAGAAGAAATGATAGAAATGAATTATGCTGTGGAAAAGGATAAGAAGGATCCAAAAGAAGTAGCGAAAGCATTCTTAGTTAAAAAGGGATTAAAATAATATTATGATACGATTTGAAAATATAGTGAAATCATATGGTGAAAAAACAGTACTAAAAAATCTTAATATTTCTATAAACAAAGGTGAATTTATTACATTGATTGGGTCATCAGGTTGCGGTAAAACAACGATACTAAAACTAATTAATGGATTGATTAAGCCTGATAGTGGAAAGGTTTGGATTGGTAATCGAGATCTTTCTACGCAAGACTTAATTGAAATGAGAAGAAATATTGGCTATGTAATTCAGAATGTAGGCTTATTTCCTCATTTTACGATTGGCGATAATATTAGCTATGTGTTAAAACTAAAGAAAGTTGATAAAGTAAATGCAAGGCAAAGGGTGGAAGTACTAATTAACCTTGTAGGCCTTGATAAGAGTTATCTACAGAAATATCCATGGCAATTAAGTGGGGGGCAGAAGCAAAGGGTTGGCGTAGCGCGTGCCTTGGCCGCTGATCCAGAAATCATCTTAATGGATGAGCCCTTTGGTGCGGTGGATGAACTTACACGAAGGTCCTTGCAAGATGAGATACAAAATATACATAGGAAACTTGGTAAGACAATCGTGTTTGTAACTCATGATATTGAAGAAGCTATCAAACTCGGCAATCGTATTGTCTTGCTGCATGAGGGGGAGATTGAACAGATTGGTACAAAAAAGGAATTAATTTTCTCCCCGAAAAACGATTTTGTTAGGAATTTCTTTGGTAACCGAAATTTTGTAGCGTATCTTAATACTACTAAGATAAAAGAAGTATTTAATCCTTTATCTAAGGAGGAGGCAAAGGATTATGAAGAAATGCCATATGCTTTTGCCGATGATACCCTTACTGAGGGTATAAAGATTATTTTTAATCAAGGAGTAAACAAAATCGCAGTTCGAGATGAAGATAATAAGGTGATCGGTGAGTTTGGTTTTAATTTTCTAAAGCAATGCAGTAAGAGTAGATGCTGATAAGATGCAATTAAGATAATAATGTTAGGAGTGCTAATTGTGGAAAAAAATATAGAATGGCTGAAAAAGAATTTGGCGACGATTTATGATCAAAACCCATATATTAATTTGTTGGATATTCAGATAAATACATTAAAAGAGGGGCAAGCAGAGCTTAGTATGCCAGTTCTTGCAGGCAAGCATACTAACTTATACAATATTGCCCATGGGGGAGCTCTGGCTTCATTAGCTGATACTGTAATGGGCGTTGCATGCGCTACAACGGGAAAAAAGGTAGTTACCCTGGATCTGAATATGAATTTTATAAAAGGTGCAATACCTCAATCTGAAATTAAGGCTTATGGAAAAGTTGTACATAATGGGAAAAATACAATGGTAGCAGAAGGTGAAATTTTTGATAGCGAAAAGCAACTACTTGTAAAATCGCGAGCTACTTTTTTCGTTACAGGTATGTTTGAAGAAGAAAAAGAATAGAAAAAAAGACGCCTATCTTTGTGATAGGCGTTTATTTGTTAAAATGTCTGAAATTCTCTTTACAAGAACGTTTGTTTGCTTTAGTATAAAAATGCAAACTAATGTTCGTAATGTTTTCGCAACTACGCTAAACGATACTGCATAAGTCGTACTACACAATGAAATAGGTGATTATTTTCAATTGGGCGATACATATTATTATTGGTCTTTTTTTTAGCATGGAATTCGCCAATCAGCCAACGGATATTCTTTTTATCATGATTGGTAGTTTGTTGCCGGATATTGATCACCGCAGGTCGATGGTGGGTAGGTTGAATATCTTTGTGAGTTTTATGAGTCATCGAGGTTTTTGTCACACACTAGTAGGGTGCATTGTACTGTCTCTGCCTTTTTTATTGATTCAGGGCGCGGCGCCTTACGTTTTCTTAGGGGGAGTTTCTCATCTGTTTGGAGATCGGTTGCAATCTGCATATAGTTCAAAAATGTTTAGAATTAAAGGTTGGTAAAATCATAAATTTTTATTGAGGAAATAGGATACTATAAATAAGTATAATTGCAATAGCTAGTCCAGAAATGGAAAATAAAATTGCCTTTTTAGTTTGATGCTGCTGATAGTTATAAAATCCGACCCAAAGCAGGGTGAGAGACAATAATAGTCCACCTAACATGGAAGAGTAATAAATTAATGTTTCCAATATAAACATCCTTTCCGTACTAATATAGGAATTATGTATACGTGCATCTATTATTTTCTCATTTTACACTGTTAGCGTCAATCTTTTAATCAATATTGCATATAGTATTGTCGTGGAGTTTCTATCGATACTTGCTAAAAATATGCATATTGCAGGACGTTTTTCCAGTTATAACGAATATCTATAGAAATGAAATTTTTGAAAAGAGGTAATGGCATGGATTTGATAAAAGGAAATTTGTATAACGGCTTTCGTTTAGAAGAAGAAAAGAAGCTTGATGATATAAATTCGCTAGCCAGGACGTTTTATCACGAAAAAAGTGGCGCGCGGTTATTATACTTGCAAAATGATGATGACAATAAAGTGTTTTCAATTACATTTCGTACCCCGCCAGAGGACAGTACTGGGGTTGCTCATATAATTGAGCATTCTGTACTGTGTGGATCTCGTAAATTTCCCCTGAAAGAACCATTTGTGGAATTAATAAAAGGTTCTTTAAATACGTATCTAAATGCAATGACTTTTCCCGATAAGACTATGTATCCCGTCGCTAGCCGTAACGCCAAAGATTTTCGCAATTTAATGGATGTGTATATGGATGCCGTATTTTATCCAAACATATACAAAACTCCAGAAACTTTAATGCAGGAGGGGTGGCATTACGAACTAGAGGATAAAGATGGCGAAGTAACTTATAAGGGCGTTGTCTATAACGAGATGAAAGGTGTTTTTTCCTCGCCTGATGCCATTTTAGAAAAGAAAAATTTTGAATCCTTGTTTCCTGATACAGCCTATGGAGTGGAATCAGGTGGTGATCCTGAGTTCATTCCTGAACTAACACAAGAGAAATTCATTAATTTTCATAAAAAGTATTATCATCCATCCAATGGCTATATCTTTTTATATGGTGATCTGGACATTCTTGATAATCTTAAATTTATTGATGAAGCCTATTTGCAAAACTTTGAAAAGATCCAAGTCGATTCTGAGATTGCAATGCAGAGTGCTTTTCCTCAAAGGGTGGAAAAAGTTTTTGAGTATTCTATTGCCCCTAGTGAAACTACTGAAGATAAAACATTCATTAGTAGGAACTTTGTCTTAGGGAAAGCAACGAATTCTGAAATAAGCCTAGCTTTTCAAGTATTAGAGTATTTGCTTTTAGAAACTCCAGCAGCTCCCCTGAGAAATGCGTTAATCGAAGCGGGATTAGGGAAAGATGTAGTAGGGAATTTTGTCAAAAGCATTTTGCAGCCTACATTCGGCATTGTTGTCACTGGTACAAATGAGCAGGAAAAAGAGAAATTCATTCAAGTTGTAGATGAAGAATTAAAACGGTTAGTAACTGAGGGAATTGATAAGAAGCTGATTGAGGCATGTATCAATATTTTCGAATTTACCTTACGTGAAGCGAATTATGGTTCTCGTCCAAAAGGACTCGTCTACAATATAAAATGCATGGACAGTTGGTTATACGATGCAAGTCCTTTCCTGCTATTAGGATACAAGCAAGACTTGGAAAAAATAAAATCAGCTTTAAAAACCAATTATTTTGAACAAATGATTGAAAAATATCTACTGAATAATACCCATCAATCTGTGGTGGTTTTAAAGCCAAAACCAGGATTATCAGAGGAAAAAGATGAAGAGGTGCGTAAACAGTTAGCTGCATATAAAGCGTCTTTATCAGCAGAAGAAATAGATAAACTGGTAAAACAAACACTTAGATTAAAAGAACTGCAGCAAACCCCAGATTCGCCAGAAGCGCTAACTACCATCCCATTACTAACACTGCAAGATATCGAAAAAAAGGCAGAAAAATTAATACTAATTGAAAAAGAAGAGTTAGGGGTACCTATTTTACTTCACCCTCTTCAAACGAATGGTATTGCTTACGTGAATATGTACTTTGATACACACCGTGTACCGCAAGAATGTTTGCCGTATGTATATCTTCTAGCAGAAGTGCTGGCAAAAATTTCTACAGAAAAGTATGATTACACAGAGTTGTCAAACGAGATTGATAGTAATACAGGTGGTATCGTTTTTGATGTGGCAGTATATACGGAAGATGCAAATGATTCTAAGTACGTACCTAAATTTTTAGTCAAAGGAAAATCTCTGGTAGAAAAGTTACCTCAACTTGTAAACTTGATTGAACAAATAATTGCCCATAGCCGTTTTGAGAACGATAAACGTATGAAGGAACTGATTCAAGAGATTAAATCAAATTGGGATATGAACTTATTCCGTCGTGGTCAGCAACTTGCCACGAATCGAGTACTTTCCTATTTCTCACCCATTGCAAAATATAATGAAGTGGGAATGTTAGCGTTTTATGAGTTCATGGCTAGTTTAGAAAAAGAATTTACGGATCGATCTGAAGAAATCTATGGAAACCTTATGAAAGTGGCTAACTTGATTTTTAATAAGGAAAGTTTGCTGGTAAGTGTGACAGTAGAGGAAGAAAACTATCCTAAATTCCAAGATGCTTTTAAAAGCTTTTATTCTTGTCTCCCATCGACAACTGAAAAACCTGTCCAATATAGTTTTGAAACTAAGCAGCAAAATGAAGGATTGATGACATCTGGAAAGGTGCAATATGTCGTAAAAGGGGCTAACTTCCGTAAACTAGGGTACTCTTATCATGGAAGCTTAAAAGTACTAGAAACCATTCTGCGTTATGATTATTTATGGACTCGGGTCCGGGTTCAAGGGGGAGCCTATGGTGGCTTTGCGAGATTTGAGCGTAATGGAAATATGGTACTCGGTTCTTATCGAGATCCTAATTTAAAAGAAACTTTGGCGGTCTATGATGAGACAGCAGCATACCTTCAGAGCTTCTCTGCAGATCAACGAGAAATGACCAAATATGTGATTGGTACCATGAGTCAATTGGATACACCTTTGACTTCGTCCCAAAGAGGGGAACGTGCAACGAATCATTATATTCGCAAAATTTCCCAAGACATGATCCAAAAAGAGCGGGATGAAATTTTGTCCACAAAGCAGGAAGATATTTGTAAATTGGCTGCTTTAATGGATGATGCTATGAAAGAGAATCATCTTTGTGTATTAGGAAATGAACAAAAAATAAAAGAGAATAGTAATACTTTTCAGCATATAACCAACATTCTAAAATGACCTAAAGAAGCTACTATTTCCTTAAATGGGGAAAAAATTAAGAGGGTGGTTATAAACCACCCTCTTAATTTTACTTCTTTTCGTTTTTGTTTTTAGGGCAAATTTCTTTAGCAAATTCAGCAGAAGCTTTTTTGGATTTTTCTTTGTTGCCCTGATTTTGACGTTTTTCCATAATATCACCTCCTCGCTACTGTCGGATTAGAATGTACATGTAGAAAACAGGATCTTTCAATATTTTTGCCAAAAATAAAAATTATATGAAATATTATCAAAAAAATAAAATAGCATATTTGGAGGACTAATTTTGTTGGAGAAGATGATTTATATACTGCTTGGGCTCAATGCAATTATGATTTTCCTTATTATTATGATCATGATGCGTAGCGGGAAGAATCAGCAGAAAGACTTTTTAGTGAATTTTGCAGCCATAGAAAAAGCCATCGAAAGAGTAGAACGTACCGTTAATGATGAGATGGCGAAGAATCGTGGCGAGAATGGATTTAGTGCTAGAGCCTTACGAGAAGAAGTAGGCAATACATTAACCAAATTTACTGAGTCTGTTCTAAAAAGAATGAATGAAAATACAGCAGCGCAGCTTGCTCAATTAGAAACTTTCGCGCAACAATTGCAGGGGCTAACCCAAATGAATGAACAAAAACTAGAACGGATGCGTGAAACAGTAGAAAAACAATTACATATGCTTCGTGAGGATAATGGAAATAAACTTGAAGAAATGAGAAAAACGGTAGACGAAAAGTTGAATCAAACGTTAGAAAAAAGGCTAGGAGAAAGCTTTAAACTCGTTAGTGAAAGACTGGAATTGGTGCATAGGGGCCTAGGGGAAATGCAGACACTTGCTTCTGGTGTAGGAGATTTAAAACGAGTATTATCAAATGTAAAAACCAGGGGTATATGGGGTGAGATTCAACTTGAGAATCTACTAGAACAAATACTAACGATAGAGCAATATGCAAAAAATGTTGCTACGAAACCTGGGAGTAATGATCGAGTAGAGTTTGCCATAAAACTGCCTGGTCGGGATACAGAAGAGAGTATCGTATGGTTACCGATTGATGCAAAATTCCCACAAGAGGATTACCAACGTTTGTTAGAAGCCCAAGACCAAGCCGATGCCCCTTTAGCAGAAGAGGCGGCAAAGGCGTTAGAAACAAGAATTAAGGGAGAAGCAAAAGATATCTCTACTAAGTACATCAGTGTACCTCATACCACGGAATTCGCTATTTTATTTTTGCCAATTGAAGGACTGTATGCAGAAGTGTTACGCCGTCCAGGATTGTGTGATAACATAATGAGAAATTACAAAATCCTTATTGCTGGTCCTACTACACTTTCAGCACTATTGAATAGCTTGCAGATGGGTTTTAGAACCTTAGCTGTTGAAAAACGTAGTTCTGAGGTATGGTCGTTACTCGGAGTAGTGAAGACAGAGTTTGGTAAATTCGGTGACTTGTTGGATAAGACGCATAAGAAGCTGCAAGAAGCTAGTAACTCTATTGATATAGCTGCTCGGAAGTCTCGTAATATTGAGAGAAAGCTTAAGAATGTACAAGAGTTACCGCAAGAAGAAACCTTTAATTTATTAGATGTAGCAAGTAGTGCAGAAATAGCAGCAACAGTAGAAGAGGAATAAAAATTTGCAACCTGTATGTAAGCGCCCAAAATTCAGCAGTAGAATGCTGGCTTTTGGGCACTTACATACAGGTTTTTGTTTCTAAAATAAAATAGCCCGCCCAAAAATGGGCAAGTTGGTGAATGACTTTAAAAATATAATGGTAAAAGTGCTGATTTAATAGATATATTGTGAGATGGAACGGAATTTGCATAATAATCCTATTGTTAGAGAAGCGAAGTCTCTTAGCATGAGAAAGTCTTTTATTTGGATATTGGGGGTGAGGTATTGTGGGGTGAACACAGTCGGATTAGTTTAGTGATGGGAAGATGTAAAAATCAAAAGGATTATATTTGAAATTATAGAATATATTGGGGGTAGATTGTTATGACAAAAGTTGGTTGCGAGTATGGAACGCATCGCGTATTAGAACCTCAAGGAGTTTTACCTCAGCCAGCATGGAGAATTGATAATATGATGGAAATCTACGATAATGAGCTGTTGATTGAAGTAGATACGTTGAATATTGATGCAGCTAGTTTTACGCAAATCAAGAAAGAAGCCAATAAAGATCTGGAAGTAATGGAAAGAATTATGCTTGAAATGGTGGAAAAACGGGGCAAACATCATAATCCGGTTACTGGCTCCGGAGGAATGCTGATGGGTACTGTTACTAAAATTGGCCCTGCTTGGGCTGGTAAAACTCCGGTAAAAGTAGGTGACAGGATTGTTACCTTAGTGTCTTTATCATTGACTCCTTTAAAAATTCATAAAATTAAAAAAATTCACTTAGAAAAAGAGCAAGTAGAAGTAGAGGCTCAGGCAATTTTGTTTAGCAGCGGCATTTATGCCGTACTGCCTTCAGATATGTCACCATCTTTGGCGTTAGCTGTATTGGATGTAGCGGGGGCACCAGCGCAAACTGCCCACCTTGTGCGTCCAGGACAAAGCGTACTCATTATTGGTGGAGGTGGTAAATCGGGAATGCTATGTCTCTATGAGGCTAAGAAGAGAGCCGGCGTAACAGGTAAAGTCATTGGTCTAGGTTCAAGCAAAGGTAGTTGTGACAGAATGCAGCAATTAGGGTATGCAGATGAAGTTCTTCAAGTGGATGCGACTGATCCTATTAAAATTATGAAAGCTGTATCGGAGGCTACAAATGGCCAGATGGTGGATGTCACCATAAATTGTGTTAATATACCCGGTACAGAAATGGGCTCGATTATGGCGACAAAAGATGGGGGTACGGTATATTTCTTTAGTATGGCTACCAGCTTTACAGGCGCGGCTCTTGGGGCTGAGGGAATAGGCAAGGATGTGACCATGTTGATTGGCAATGGGTATTGTCGGAATCACGCGGTGGTTGCATTAGAAACAGTCAGAGAAAGTCCGATTCTTTGGAAAATATTCCAAGAACTTTACGCATAAAAGAAATGTTAACTTGGAGTGATTTTTGTGGAGTACCTCCCTCAGTTGTAACAATTGTCGGCATGGCCAAAAATGTAGGGAAGACTGTAACTTTAAATTATATACAAAGGGTTTTATATCATCAGGGGTTGATCTTAGGCTTGACTTCAATCGGACGGGATGGAGAAAGCTTTGATGCTTTGACAAACATATCTAAACCCTCAATTGTTGTGCAGCCTCAAGCAATTGTGGCTACTGCTGAGAAAGTAGTTGCCAATCCGAATCTATGGGATTATCTGCAAAAAACAGATATAGTGACCCCACTTGGCAATGTAGTCATTCTTAGGGCAAAAGCTGTAAGTAAGGTTGTTTTAGCTGGGCCAAGTAAAAATCAAGAAGTAAAAAGGCTACTACAGTATTTATCTGGTTTTGGAACGAATTGCATACTAATTGATGGTGCTTTTGATCGGCAGAGTTCAGCTGATCCCTTGGTTAGCAATCAAGTAGTGTTGGCTAGTGGGGCAACTTTGAGTCGTGATTTGGAGCAATTAATATATATAACTAAGAGTCGAGTGGAACAATTGATGTTACCTAAGTGTGATGATTTTTACCTTACGTTATGTAAGCAATCTAAGTCTAAAGTGGTGTTGGTTGGTAATAGTGGGTTGCGTGAAATAGTTGCAGATACTTCTCTTTTAAGCACGACAGAGTGGGCAAAATTGCTTTGTGACGATTGCTCTGTCGTGCTTATCAAAGGGGCAGTAGGGGATGGTTTAGCGCATGCTTTACTAGAAAAACGGCATACTCCAGCTGTAATTGTTCAAGACGGCAGTAAAATTTTTATCACGCCATTTCTGTGGAGGCAGCTTAAAGTCCGAAATGTAAAGTTTCAGGTTGTGCAGCCTATTTCTTTGCTGGGAGTAACCATCAATCCATCCTATCCAGGAGGAAATGGCTTTGACCCAGATGTTTTGCTTCAAGGGATGGGCAAGGCATTAGCACCTTTGCCGATAATTGATGTGGTGCGTGAGGTGAAATTTTAGTGGAGTGTTTTGAAAGAGGCTTTTAGGTATTGGGGGGAAGTAGATTGTTTAATTGGTTAGATGGCAGTGACAGTTGTCTTGATTTAGTGCTGGATCGTCTTGACCAAGCGGTACATGTAATAAATTGTGAAGGAATAACGGTTTATTATAATCAGACAGCGGCTGAAGTGGAAGGGTTGCAGGTAGTTGATGTTGTTGGAAAACATTTTCTCCAGGTATATCCTTCATTAACCCTTGAAACGAGCAGTTTGATGAAGGTTTTAACTACTGGAAAGCCAGTATTGAATCAGCAACAAACGATAGTGAGCAGGAAAGGGAGAATTATCACAATTCATTACTCTACTTTCCCGCTTTATCGAGATGGGATATTAGTTGGTGCCTGTGATATGTCGCGAGATATAACAAAAATAAAAGAATTGTCAGATCGGGTGATGGATTTGCAGGCTGAACTTTTAGATACCAAATCCAGTGGCTGTAAGAACTCTAAAAAAACGGAAGCTAGTTTTTCAAAGTACACTTTTAACGATATTATTGGCAGTCACGATTTGATAGTTAAACTCAAAGTACTAGGTCAGCGGGTGGCATCAACATCTTCTCCTGTTTTGGTGATTGGTGAAACAGGAGCAGGCAAAGAATTAGTAGTGCAATCCATTCATAATGCTTCATCACGTAAAGAAAGACCTTTTGTGGCGCAAAACTGTGCGGCCTTTCCAGCGACATTATTAGAAAGTATTTTATTTGGCACTGTTAAGGGAAGTTTTACCGGAGCAGAAGACCGGCCAGGGTTATTCGAACTTGCTGATGGAGGAACCTTGTTTTTGGATGAAATCAATTCCATGCCAATGGAACTGCAAAGTAAATTGCTCAGAGTGTTGCAAGATGGGACTTTTCGTCGTCTAGGTGATAATAAGTTGCGAGAAGTAGATACCAGGGTTATTGCCTGTACCAATGTAGATCCACAAGAAGCAGTACGAAAAAAGGAACTGCGTGTTGATTTATATTATCGGCTGAATGTTGTTGCTTTGAAAGTACCTTCTCTCCGAGAACGAAAAAGTGATATTTCTTCCTTGGTGGAACATTTTATCACTATGTATAATGCCAAAATGGGTCGCTCGGTGAAAAAAATCAGTGAGGAAGTGAATCAGGCCTTCTTACATTATTCGTGGCCAGGTAATGTTCGGGAATTGCAGCATGCAATTGAGCATGCCATGAATATCGTCTCGGGTCTGGTCATTGAAATGGAACATGTTCCTGAACATCTACTTAAATATGATGAGGAACCAGATAATGAAAAAGGTTGGAGTCACTTGGGCGGAAAAGGTCTACCCGAAGTACTTCAAAATGTTGAAAAAAGCGCCCTCATACAAGCGTTAGAAAGAAGTGAGGGAAATATATCAAGAGCAGCGCTGTCTTTAGGTATTCCTCGTCAAACCATACAATATAAGTTAAAAATATATGGATTAGTTGAAAAAGACAAAAAAGCAACTCTTTAACAAGGGGGGATTATATTGAAAAAACTTAACTTGGATCAGGGCACCATTGGGCGTGGACGGGAGTTAGCTAAGCTAATTGTGGATAAGGTGCAAGAACACATTGATGCTCATAGTACAGTTGCGGTTGAGCGATCTGTTTTAAGATTGCTGGGTATAGATGGAATAGACCAAGCAGGGGTGCCTGTAGTTAATAGGGTGGTCGAAGACCTATATGCAGCAGGAGTATTAGGAAAAGGGGCTATGTATTGGCTCGTCAATGCTATGCTTAACACCCAATTATCTCCACAACAAGTTGCGGAGTATGTTGTAAATGGAGAGATTAATTTAGTGGAATTACCTATAAAATCAGATCAGGAAATAGAGAAATTAGCCAATCAACTTGCTATCTCAGCATTACATAAAATTCAAGATCGCCGTGAGGAAAGAGAAAGGCTGATTGCTGATTTAGGCAAGGGGCCAGAGCCTATGCTTTATGTAATTGTAGCGACCGGAAATGTTTATGAGGATGCCATTCAAGCTCAGGCTGCAGCTAGGCAAGGGGCAGACATCATTGCTGTAATTCGTACTACAGGACAAAGTTTATTGGATTATGTTCCTTATGGACCTACTACTACTGGGTTTGGCGGTACGTATGCTACTCAGGCTAATTTTAAAATCCTGCGGGAAGCGCTGGATGAAGTGGGGCAAGAAGTAAACCGGTATATTTATCTGACAAATTATTGTTCGGGGTTATGTATGCCTGAGATTGCGGTGATGGGGGCCCTGGAGCGTCTGGATGTTATGCTCAATGACTCAATGTACGGTATTATTTTCAGGGATATAAATATGAAGCGTACCTTTGTTGACCAATTCTTTTCTCGTTTAATTAATGGCTATGCTGGTATTATCATCAATACTGGTGAAGATAATTACTTAACAACGGCTGATGCCATGGAAAGTGGTCATACTGTGCTGGCTTCTGAATTGATCAATGAACAGTTTGCCTTCCGGTGTGGTATGGTTTCAGAGCAACTTGGTCTTGGGCATGCTTTTGAAATTGATCCCAAAACACCCAATGGTTTTCTCTATGAATTAGCTCAGGCTCAACTGGTCAGGGAGGTTTTTCCACATAGTCCGATCAAGTATATGCCACCAACTAAATTTATGACAGGAAATATTTTTAAGGGTCATGTACAGGATACCCTCTTTAATGTGTGCTCGATTATGACAGGACAGAGTTTACATCTCTTAGGCATACTGACAGAGGCAATTCACACACCTCTTATTCAAGACAGGTTTTTGAGCATAGAGTCAGCCCGCTATGTTTTTGATAATATGCGGGGACTTGCCGATGAAATTTGCTTTAAGAAAGATGGAGTTATCCAGCAACGGGCAAGTGAAGTATTAGAAAAGGCTGTTGTATTGTTGGAAGAAATCGCTGAAATGGGACTAATGCAAGCTATAGCTGCAGGATATTTTGCTGATATAACGCGTACTCCAGAAGGCGGGAAAGGCTTAAATGGAGTCATTGTACGTGAAAATGGCTATCTTAATCCCTTTATTCCTTTAATGCTCAAAGGAGGAAGAAGGAATGGTTGATTTACAGAATGTCAAACCTTATGGAGATACCTTGGATGATGGTATGGTGCAGCTATCGTTTACATTGCCTGTATCTTTATCGAGTGCATCTAAAGAAGCTGCGAGGCAATTGGTTGCCAGTATGGGGTTAGATGAGCCGGCAGTTGCCCATGCCGAGGCAATAAGTAATGAATTTAGTTTTTTTATTGTCTATGCAAAATGTAAGCATGGGATAGATATTGCAGGGATTGTTGTGCCAGAAGTTGATTTAGAGGTGTTGTCTAAAAAAGAAATCGATGACTTCATTAGTACACATCTAGGACGGAAACTCAATATAGTAGGAGCCTGTATTGAAAGCGATGCTCATACTGTCGGTATTGATGCCATCATGAACATAAAAGGATTTAATGGACATAAAGGTCTAGAAAGTTATCATGAAATCAATGCTGTGAATATGGGGGCGCAGGTTACTTGTGAGGACGTAATTCGCAAGGCCTATGAGATCAAGGCCGATGCCATTTTAATATCTCAAGTGGTAACTCAGAAAAATATTCATATTACCAATCTCACAAAACTGGTAGATATGCTTGAGGCAGAAGGATTGCGGGATAAAGTAACGTTAGTTGTAGGTGGGCCGCGAATTAGTCATGAACTGGCGAAAGAATTGGGATATGATGCTGGCTTTAGTTCGAATACTTATGCAGAACACGTGGCTTCTTTTCTTGTGCAGGAAGTAAAGGGGAAAAATTAGCGGGATATAGTAGAGGGACTGGTAAAAAAAATTCAGATGCTAGGCTGAACTGCTTACGGCAAAGGTGAAGCGAGCGACTGGAGAAAAAAAGAGGGAAGAATATGGAAGAAGCATTAATACGTATACGAATGAGTGAACATGATGCTCATTATGCCGGAGGATTAGTCAATGGATCGCGAATGTTGGATTTATTTGGTGATGTGGCAACAGAATTGTTAATCCGTAGTGATGGTGATGAAGGTCTGTTTGTTGCATATGATAATGTGGAATTTAAAGAACCTGTTTATGCTGGTGATTTTATCGAGGCCAGGGGGAAAATTGTAAAGATAGGTAATACATCACGACGGATGGAATTTACCGCTATGAAAGTTATTGCATTAGATCAAATTGCCCCACATGATTCTTCGGCATCTGTACTTATTGAACCAGTGCTTGTTTGCACGGCTAGCGGGACATGTGTCGTTCCTAAAGAAAAGCAAAGAGGTGGAGAATTTGGATAAGCTCATCATTACGGTTGCACTAGTCGGGGCTGAAACCTCCCGAAAAGACAATCCTAATTTACCACTTACGCCTAGGGAAATTGCTGATGAGGCAATACATTGTGCTGAAAAAGGAGCTTCTATTATTCATCTTCATGTTAGAGATAAAGAGGGAAATGCCACTCAGTCTAAATCCATTTTTAAAGAAACAATGGATTTGATCAAAAAGGATAGTAATGTAATTATTCAAACATCCACTGGCGGAGCGTCATGGATGACAGCGGAGGAACGTTTACAACCGGTAGAACTAAGACCAGAGATGGCAACATTAACTACAGGTACAGTTAATTTTGGTGAAGAAATATTTTCAAATTCCATGTCAAACATTGAAACATTTGCCCAAGCAATGGTAGAGCAGGGGGTTAAGCCGGAAATTGAGGTATTTGAGGTTGGTATGGTTAATAATGCTTTGCAGCTAGTAAAAAAAGGAATTTTGCAGCTGCCCCTTCATTTTGACTTTGTGATGGGAGTTCCTGGAGGTATAACGGGAGAACCTAGGAATTTACTGCATCTGGTTGAGTCTTTACCACCTGGATGCACTTGGACGGTGGCTGGAATCGGGCGCAGTGAATTGCCGCTAGCGACAATGGGTATTGTAATGGGCGGACATGTTCGTGTCGGCTTTGAGGATAATGTGTATTATACAAAAGGAGTATTAGCTGACAGTAACGCCCAATTAGTAGAACGAGTTGTACGGATCGCAGGAGAGTTGGGACGGGAAATTGCTACGCCTGATCAAGCTAGGGAAATTTTGGGGTTGCATGGGAGAAGTAGAGCGGTTTAGTCAATAGATAAAGAAGTAGATTTCCTAAAAAATCCGGCAGTAGATACTGCCGGATTTTTTGCATCTGCTGAATTTTAGGCGATTAATAAAAAGCTATAAATAGAGTAAGTTAGCCATTTTGTTTTGACACAGTGCCCAAAAATAGTCAAGAGTAGAGGCTGATACTCTGTGGGGGTACCATAAGTATGTCATTGACGTGGACTCTACTGTTGGCATGTTTATTGCAATTCATTTATAGTGAAAGGTATTGGTGCCCTAGAAATCTTCGTTGTTACAGTAATTTAATTTATTGAAAATTTAAAATTGTTTTAAATTTACTGAAGCGTTCTTAAGCTGAATATAAAAAGGAGTGAATCGAATGAACGCCGACCTAGAGAAGGGGAAAAACTTAAGTATAAGGGAGACTGGTATTGGGGATAAAGAGGAGCTAAAGCGAAGTTTAAGAGCCCGTCACATGAATATGATAGCACTTGGAGGTGCTATCGGTACTGGTTTGTTTTTGGCTAGCGGTGCATCAGTTAGTACTGCCGGTCCGGGCGGAGCACTAGTGGCTTATGGAGTTATTGGAATTATGGTTTACTTTCTAATGACGAGTTTAGGAGAAATGGCAACCTATTTACCTGTTCCAGGATCTTTCGGAACATATGCGGCCAGGTTTGTCGATCCCGCCTTAGGATTTGCAATAGGTTGGAACTATTGGTTAAACTGGGCTACTTGTATAGCGGCAGAATTAGTGGCAGGAGCTATCATTATGAAGTTTTGGTTCCCTGATATCCCAGGATATTACTGGAGTGGGCTATTTTTAGTCATTTTATTTACACTTAATTTTTTGTCAACACGAGCTTATGGTGAGAGTGAATATTGGTTTGCTGGTGCTAAGGTTGTAACTGCAATGATATTTTTATTGGTAGGTATTTTGATGATTTTAGGGATAGGGAGTCCCTCGCCTGGATTTGCTAATTGGCACATTGAGGAGGCACCTTTCGTCGGCGGATTAGGCTCTATACTGGCGATTTTCATGATTGCTGGCTTTTCTTTCCAAGGAACTGAGCTAGTTGGTATTGCGGCTGGTGAAAGTCAGAATCCTGAAAAAGATGTGCCAAAAGCAATTAATACGGTGTTCTGGCGTATTCTCCTATTTTATATTGGTGCTTTAATAATTATTGGTTTTGTACTACCTTATACTGACGAAAATTTATTGAAAAGTGATGTGGAGAATGTTGCCGTTAGTCCCTTTACTCTTGTATTTAGCCGTGCTGGTTTTAGCGCAGCGGCTTCCCTGATGAATGCAATCATTCTCACGTCAGTACTATCTTGTGCTAATTCAGGACTGTATGCTTCAACTCGTATGCTTTATGCGATGGCAAAAGAAGGAAAAGCACCGAAGATATTTGGTAAGGTTAATAAACGTGGTGTCCCAGTTAATTCTCTATATATTACGTCTGCTATTGGATTTCTTGCCTTTCTGTCCTCACTAGTTGGTGAAGGCACTGCTTATACCTGGTTACTTAACATTACTGGTATGATCGGATTTATAGCTTGGTTGGGTATTGCCATTAGCCACTACCGTTTTCGGAAGGCATTTATCAAACAAGGGTTTGATTTAAATGAACTCAAGTATAAAGCAAAATGGTTCCCCTTTGGACCTATATTCGCTATGGTACTTTGCTTTTTTGTAATTATTGGGCAGAACTATAACGCATTTTTAGGCGGGGAAGTGGATTGGTATGGCATAGTCGTTTCCTATGTGGGTATTCCAATCTTCTTGGCAACTTATATTGGATATAAGCTTTCGAAGAAGAGCAAGTTAATTGCTTTGGAAGAAGTAGACTTAAGTAAGAATGCTATCTGATTGCAAGTTCCACCCCAAAATGGGGATAACAGATTGTAAAAATCAAGTGAATTCCGAAGGGAGTACATAAAATGCGTGATTATCGTGATATCCCCTTGTGGGCGAATGTTAAAGAAGAAGAGTGGCAAGACTGGCGGTGGCAGGTAGCTAACCGTATAACTTCAATGACGGTATTGAAGCAGGTTGTTTCATTAGCTCGTGAGGAAGAAGACGGAATAGTCAATTGTTTACAAAGTTTAAGAATGGCGATTACTCCTTATTATGCAACATTAATTGATGCTGATAACTTGAATTGCCCAGTTCGCAAGCAAGCTGTTCCGACAACGGCTGAATTAGAGTTTGGCCAATTTGATATGGCTGATCCTCTGCATGAAGATAAGGACTCGCCTGTTCCTGGACTAACTCATAGATATCCTGATCGGGTACTGTTTTTAGTTACTGACCAATGTTCAATGTATTGCCGTCATTGTACTAGAAGGCGTATTGCGGGAGTCTGTGACCAAGCGCGTTCAAAAGAACAAATTAATCGTTGTATCCAGTATATACGTGAAACAACCGTAGTTAGGGATGTAGTTTTGTCTGGCGGTGATGCCTTTTTAATAAGCGATGAGTTGATTGAGTATATTTTACAAGAATTACGGCAAATAAAGCATGTAGAAATTATCCGTTTTGGTACTCGTACGCCGGTGGTTTTGCCGCAAAGGATTACTCCTGCCCTGTGTGCTATTCTGAAACGCTATCATCCGATTTATGTAAATGTTCATTTTAACCATCCCAAAGAAATTACGACAGCTGCTAAAGAGGCTTGTGCTCGTTTGGCTGATGCTGGAGTGCCGCTTGGCAATCAAGCTGTCCTCTTAAAAGGCGTCAATGATTGTCCGGAATTAATAAAGAAATTGATGCAGCAATTACTAATGATAAGAGTAAAGCCTTACTATATTTATCAATGTGATATGTCACAAGGCATACAACACTTTAGGACTCCAATTAGTTCAGGGATTCAAGCGATTGAGTATTTAAGAGGGCATACTTCAGGTTTAGCAGTTCCCACTTATGTGGTTGATGCACCAGGCGGTGGCGGTAAAATTCCTGTTATGCCTCAATATATGGTTTCCCAAAATTCCAGTAAAACCGTTTTGCGGAACTATGAGGGCATCTTCACAACCTATACTGAACCAAAGCACTGTGTAGATCCAGAAGCGCCGTGCGAAGTATGCGGTGGTTACCATCATGATACAACGGTGGGATTGGCTGGATTACTTAGTGGTGATCATTGTTCCTTGACATCGACGCAATCCGTGCTTAGAAACACAGAAAAATTAGGAAACGAGGAGCCTGCTTTACTTATAGCAAAATAGCTTAGTGATGATTGGGGTTTTAGGAGGTGGAAGGTGGATTATGGCAAGATTTTGTACTGCTGAAGAGGCGGTAAAGGATATTTGCGAGGGAATGTCGATCATGATTGGTGGTTTTTTAGGTGTTGGTACACCTGATAGCTTGGTGCAGGCTCTGGTAAATCAAGGTACTAAAAACATAACCATCATTACGAATGATAGTGCTTTTCCTGGCGTAGGTGTTGGTAAGCTTCAAGACAGCAAACAAATTAATGTATTATATACATCTTATATCGGCGGACATCCTGATAGTGGCAAATGTATGGAGAATGGGGATATGAAGATTGTTTTAACCCCTCAGGGAACTCTTGCTGAACAAATTCGAGCAGGCGGTGCTGGCTTGGGGGGGATATTAACTCCTACCGGTGTTGGAACAGTCGTAGAAAACGGAAAACAAAAAATAGTTGTAGCAGAGAAAACGTATTTGCTAGAAGAACCATTGAAAGCTGATATAGCTTTGATAAAAGCATATAAAGCCGATACGAGCGGTAATCTAGTCTATCGTTTTTCAGCCAGAAATTTTAATCCCTTGATGGCTATGGCTGCCAAGACAGTTATTGTCGAAGTGGAGGAAATAGTGCCAGTAGGCTCGATTGAACCTGATTATGTGGCAACGCCGGGAATATTTGTCGATTTGTTGGTCAAGGGGGGGGAATAGTATGCCACAAATGGATAAGCGAACTCGCATTGCAATACGGGTAGCCAAAGAATTGCATGATGGTGATGTGGTAAACTTGGGGATTGGTATGCCCACTCTAGTGGCAAATTATCTACCCAGTGGAGTTTCTATTATCTTGCATTCGGAAAATGGATTCTTAGGAATTGGACCAGAACCGCAAAAAGGCTCGGAAGATAAAGATTTAGTAAATGCTGGAGGAAAGCCAGTGACGATACAAGAGAATGGATGCTGTTTTGACAGTGCTATGTCATTTGCCATAATTCGAGGAGGGCATGTTGATACTACGGTGTTAGGCGCATTGGAAGTAGATGAACAAGGGAATCTAGCTAACTGGATGGTTCCGGGAAAAAGAATTTCGGGTATGGGCGGAGCCATGGACTTAGTTGTGGGCGCAAAAAAAATCATTATTGCCATGGAACATATAAATAAAGATGGCTCTCCTAAAATAGTAAAGAAGTGTTCTTTGCCGCTTACAGCTCAAGCTGAGGTTGATCTAATTGTTACAGATATGGCGGTTATCGCAGTTCGTCCAGATGGACTACATCTCATTGAAATAGCCGAAGATACCACATTAGAAGAAGTAGTTGCTGCTACTGGTGGGCAATTATTCTATTCAAACGGAAACATTGGGACGTTTTGATTTTAGTTGGTCAAACGTACAAATAGTGCCAACAGATCCAACTGTTGGCACTACTTATCAAAATTGTTTCGGAATGAGGAAAGTGAGGGAATATGCAGGAAGGCGTGAGATTATGAAAGACGTGGTTATTGTTAGTGCAGTGCGCACTGCCATAGGTAGTTTTAACGGCTCCTTAGCTTCTTTTTCTGCTATTCATTTAGGTGGTATTGTCATTAAAGAAGTTGTGGAACGTGCTGGAGTAGCAAAAGAAAATATTGATGAAGTGATTTTTGGTAATGTTCTGCAGGCTGGGTTGGGGCAAAACCCTGCCCGACAAGCAGCTATAATAGGCGGCATTCCAGTTGAAGTACCATCTTATACTGTGAATAAAGTGTGTGGTTCAGGACTAAAAGCAGTTAATTTGGCGACCCAGGCCATTATGGCTGGTGATGCTGATATTGTTGTCGCTGGCGGTATGGAGAGTATGACCAATGCGCCATATCTTTTGGATAGCAAGGCACGATGGGGCTATCGCATGGGGCATTCCAAGTTAACTGATGTTATGATTCAAGACGGTTTGTGGTGTAACTTTAACGACTATCACATGGGTATTACCGCTGAAAATATTGTAACCAAATACGGTCTTGCTCGTGAAGAGCTAGACCAATTAGCATTTGAATCTCAAAATAAAGCCGCTAAAGCGATTGAGAGCGGCGCATTTAAGCAGGAAATTGTTCCTGTTACTATAAAAGGCAAAAAAGGCGACACTATTTTTGATACAGATGAATATCCAAAAGGAACAACCTATCAAAGCTTATGTGATTTGCGTCCTGCTTTTAAAAAAGATGGTACCGTTACAGCTGGTAATGCCTCCGGTATTAATGACGGTGCAGCTGCATTAGTCGTGATGTCTGCTGATAAAGCACAACAAATGGATATTAAGCCACTGGCTCGTATTCGTTCTATTGGTTCAGGCGGTGTTGATCCAAGTATTATGGGAATGGGACCAGTTCCAGCAACTCGTAAGGCATTGAATAAAGTTGGTCTGACTGTGAATGATCTTGACCTTATTGAGGCTAATGAGGCTTTTGCTGCTCAGTTCCTTGCTGTAGGTAAAGAGCTTGGTTTTATGAAAGAAAAAGTTAATGTTAATGGTGGTGCCATTGCTCTAGGCCATCCAATTGGTGCAAGCGGAGCGCGTATATTGGTTACATTACTTCATGCTATGGAATATAGAGGTGCCAAAGTGGGTCTGGCGACTTTGTGTATTGGTGGCGGTCAAGGCATAGCGACTGTTATTGAGCGTATATAGTTGTTTTTTTTAGAAAAAGATCGGAGGAGTGCGATTGTGCAATTTCAATATAGTGAAGATCAAAGGATAATTCAAAAAATGGCGCGTGAATTTGCAGAGAAAGAAGTGGTCATTGGTATAGGTGAGCGGGATGAAAACGAAGAGTTTTCTCGGGAATTATTTGATACACTGGGGAAAATAGGGTTCGCTGGTATTTGTTTTCCCGAGAAATATGGTGGCGCTGATGGTGACTTTTTAAGCTATATTTTAGCGGTTGAAGAACTATCTAAAGTGGATGATGGTCTTGGTATTACTTTGTCTGCTACGGTATCATTATGTGCCTGGCCAATTTATGCTTATGGAACGGAAGATCAAAAACAGAAATATTTGCCGCCATTACTTGAAGGAACTGCGCTTGGAGCATTTGGTTTGACTGAGCCTAATGCCGGTACTGATGCTGCTTCACAGCAGACGGTGGCTATATTAGATGGAGAGCATTACATTATAAATGGCAGTAAGATTTTTATTACTAATGCTGGTGAAGCTGAGACTTATGTTATTTTTGCTATGACTGACAAAGCAAAAGGTGCAAAGGGTATTTCCGCATTTATCCTGGAAAAGGGTATGCCTGGTTTTACTTTTGGTAAAAAGGAACATAAGATGGGTATTCGTACTTCCATTACTATGGAACTAGTATTCCAGGATTTACGTATACCACGAGAAAATCTGCTAGGCAGAGAAGGCGATGGCTTCAAAATTGCAATGAGTACTCTTGATGGCGGTCGTATTGGTGTTGCCGCTCAAGCTCTTGGGATTGCCCAAGCCGCTCTGGATCATGCCACTAAATATGCCAAGGAGCGGGTGCAATTTGGTAAACCGCTTGCCAGCAATCAGGCTATTGCATTTATGCTAGCTGATATGGCGACCAAAGTTGAGGCTGCCCGTCTTCTAGTATATCGAGCTGCCTATCTTAAAGGTAAAGGCTTATCTTATGCCAAAGAAGCAGCCATGGCAAAAATGTATGCTTCTGATGCAGCCATGTCTGTTACTACTGATGCCGTGCAAATTTTTGGCGGCTATGGCTATAGCCGAGAATATCCAGTTGAGCGTCTGATGCGTAACGCAAAGATTACACAAATTTATGAAGGTACCAACCAAGTACAACGTATGGTTATTTCCAGTGCTATATTACGGTAAAAAACATATGGAATTGATTTGAGTAATGGAGGTTTTGAGGTAATGGAAATAGTAGTTTGCGTCAAGCAAGTGCCTGACACGACTGAAGTAAAGATTGATCCCCAGACGAATACTTTGATTCGCCAGGGTATTCCCAGTATTGTCAATCCTTTCGATAAAAATGCCGTAGAAGCTGCGTTGCAAATTAAAGAAAAGTATGGCGGACGGGTTACGGTCATTTCCATGGGACCACCCCAGGCTAAAGAGGCTTTAAAAGAATGTTTGGCCATGGGGGTTGACGAAGCCATTCTGATGAGTGATCGTGCCTTTGGTGGCTCTGATACGTTAGCTACCAGTCATACGCTAGCTGCTGGCATCAAAAAAATGGGCAAAGTGGATCTCATCATCTGTGGCAAACAAGCTATCGATGGCGATACTGCTCAAGTTGGTCCGGAAATTGCCGAACATCTTAATATTCCACAAGTAACCTATGTAGCAAAAATTGATGCACTGACTGATGCTATCCGTGTGGAGCGGGAGCATGAAGAAGGTTATGAAATTATTGAATCTTCTTTGCCTGCACTAGTGACCGTAATTAAGTCCAGCAATCATCAGCCGCGTTACGCTACCGTTAAGGGCGCGCTGAAAGCTAACCGCAAAGAAATTCCTGTATGGACAGTACATGATGTTCAGGTTGGAGCTGAACGTATCGGGCTTAAAGGATCGCCAACCCAAGTGCGCCGTATTTTTACTCCAAGTCAACGGATGCAAGGAGAAATCATTAAGGCAGATACAGCTAGAGAAGCGGCTTTTAAGTTAGTAGCCAAACTATCAGAGGCAAAGATTGTTTAGGGGGTAGAAAAAGGTGGCAATAAAAGTAATTGAAGAATGTATCGGCTGCGGTGCTTGTATTGGCGTTTGTCCTTTTAATACTATTATTATGCAAGATGGCAAAGCGGTAATTGCGGAAGGGTGTACCGTATGCTCTGCATGTCTAGATACTTGTCCGATAGGGGCGATTATCCTGGAAGATGAAGAAAAAACAATTGAAATAGATAAAAATGAGTATAAAGGTGTCTGGGTATTTATTGAGCAAATCAGCGGACAGGTACGTAGCGTTGGGCAGGAACTTTTAGGCGAAGGTCGCAAGTTGGCTGAAACAATGGGGCAGGAACTTTCAGGTGTAATCATTGGTGATAATGTAAAAAAACTAGCTAAAGAAGTTTTTTCCAGTGGTGCCGACAAAGTATACTTAGTAGAAGGTGCTGAATACAAGCACTATACCACTGACGCTTATACTATTGCCTTTTCCGATCTAATAAAAACCTACCGACCTGCTGTTATTCTCATAGGTGCGACCAATGACGGGCGTGATTTGGGACCGCGGGTAGCCTGCAGGGTAGGCACAGGTTTGACGGCTGACTGTACTAGTTTAGGTATTGATGAAGCTACCGGACTTGTTGCTTGGACGCGTCCGGCCTTTGGCGGTAATATCATGGCTACTATTCTCTGTCCTGATCATCGTCCACAAATGGGCACTGTTCGCCCGAAAGTATTCAAGTGTCTGGAGCAGGATTTTACTCGTACCGGTGAAATTGTGCAAGTGGCAAGCAAAGTCAAATCGTCAGACATTCGCACAAAACTAATCGACGTCATCAAAGTATGTACCGCCTCATGCAAACTAGAAGAAGCTGAAATTATCGTGTCTGGTGGTCGTGGTATGTGTAAACCAGAAAACTTTGTGTTGATTGAAGAATTGGCAAGTGTTTTAGGTGGCGCGGTGGGGGCATCGCGGGCGGCGGTAGACGCTGGTTGGAAGCCTCATATACATCAAGTAGGGCAGACTGGTAAAACAGTAGGACCGAAAATATACTTTGCCTGCGGCATATCAGGAGCTATCCAGCACTTGGCAGGCATGTCCTCTTCGGACATTATCATTGCTATTAACAAAGATGCCGATGCTCCAATCTTCAAAGTGGCGAATTATGGTATCGTTGGTGATGCAATAGAAATTATTCCGTTTTTGATAGAAGAGTTCAGTAAAAATAAGTGTGAGCATATTTGTTAGATAACTCATTTAATGTAACGATATAGAGCATTAATCTGGAAGAAGGTATTTTTTATTTTTATAAAAGTAAGTTAAAATATCTAGACAAAATTCATTCTTGTGCTATAATAATACTATAACTGAAAAATAATGGGTCAACGAAGACTCCTATCACTGAATAAGTGGAGGGGTCTGTTTTTTTTTAGGAATTGTGTTACCATTATTGGAAAAACTAAAGTGTAAACGTTTTAATGAGAAAAGAAATTGCTATCCGTTTAATGCCAAATGATGAAAAGATGAGAGGGGTTTTTTTGATGAGCAAGTTAGGTCAACTTTTTGGATCAAATGTATTTAATGATGCCGTTATGAAAGAGAGTCTTCCTAAAGCTACATATAAAGCTTTAAAAAAGACAATTGAAGGGGGTCTTCCTTTAGATCCAGCAGTAGCAGATGTAGTAGCTACCGCTATGAAAGATTGGGCTCTTGAAAAAGGCGCAACCCATTTTACTCATTGGTTCCAACCTATGACAGGTATCACTGCGGAAAAACATGATGCCTTTATATCACCAACTGATGATGGTAAAGCTATTATGGAGTTCTCAGGCAAAGAATTAATTAAGGGAGAACCGGATGCTTCTTCATTCCCTTCTGGTGGTCTTAGAGCTACTTTTGAAGCTAGAGGATATACTGCATGGGATTGTACATCACCAGCATTTGTAAAAGACGGTTCATTATGTATACCAACGGCTTTTTGTTCTTATACTGGAGAGGCCTTGGACAAGAAGATTCCGTTATTATCTTCAATGGAAGCGTTATCGAAACAAGCATTACGTGTATTAAAAGCGCTTGGAAATACAACATCTAAGAAAGTTATAACAACTGTTGGACCAGAACAAGAATACTTTATTGTTGATAAAAAAATATATGATCAAAGAAAAGACTTAAAATTTACAGGAAGAACACTTTTTGGTGCTAAACCTCCTAAGGGCCAAGAATTAGATGATCATTATTTTGGTTCAATTAAAGAAAGAATTTCTAATTACATGAAGGAATTAGATGAAGAACTTTGGAAACTTGGGATTTCGGCAAAGAGCAAACATAACGAAGTGGCTCCTGCGCAACATGAGTTAGCTCCAATATATACTACGACAAATATAGCAACAGATCACAACCAACTTACTATGGATACAATGAAGAAAGTTGCCTTAAGACAAGGTCTTGTTTGTTTGTTGCATGAAAAACCATTCGCTGGAATTAATGGTTCCGGTAAGCATAATAACTGGTCTATGGGAACAGATGATGGAATGAATTTACTAGAACCAGGTAAGACTCCTCATGATAATAGACAGTTTCTTGTATTCTTATGTTCTGTTATAAAAGCCGTTGATGTTTACTCAGATTTATTGAGAGTATCGGCTGCAAATCCAGGGAATGATCATAGATTAGGTGCTAATGAAGCTCCTCCAGCTATTATCTCAATATTCTTAGGAGAGCAATTACAAGATATTCTAGAACAAATTGAGAACGGTGGAGCTACAAGCTCTAAATCTGGCGGTAACATGGAGATTGGTGTTACTACGTTGCCTGTATTGCCAAAAGATGCAACTGACAGAAACAGAACTTCCCCATTTGCATTTACCGGTAATAAATTCGAATTTAGAATGTGCCCATCTTCAGCATCCATTGCTGAGCCAAACATAACTTTAAATACGATTGTAGCTGAAATACTGGACGAAGTTGCTAGTAGATTGGAAAAGGCTAAGGATGTAAATGCCGAAGTCAAAGCAATTCTTGCTGAATATGTTAGCAAGCACAAAAGAGTGGTATTTAACGGCAATGGCTACTCAGATGAATGGGTTGTTGAAGCTGAAAAGAGAGGGCTTCCAAACTTAAAAACTACAGTTGAATCGATTAAAGCTCTTATTTCTGAAAAGAACATAGCCGTAATGGAAAAACATGGTGTATTGAGTAGATTAGAAATGGAATCTCGTTATGAAATAGCTCTTGAGAATTATATCAAAACAATTAATATTGAAGCATTGACAATGATAGAAATGGCTAAGAGAGAAATAATGCCTGCTGTTATCAAATCTGCTACAGGTCTTGCTGCTTCAATCAATACAATCAAAGCTACAGGTGTAGCGGTTGACTTAACCGCTCAAACTGAATTGTTAACAGAAGTTTCTTCCTTAAATGGGGCATTAAAGAAAGCGATTACTGTTCTTGAAGAAACTGTAGAAAAAGCCTCAAATGCACATGGGGACATATATGAACAAGCTTCATTATATCGTTTTGATGTATTTGAAAAAATGGCAACACTACGTGAAGTTGTTGATACACTTGAAACTCTAGTGGATAAAGATGTATGGCCAATGCCAACGTATGGTGAACTATTATTCAACATATAATCGATTAATTAAATATCCTGGCTGTACAAGCCAGGATTTTAATTTTTGTATACAAGCGCTTACTTGTTGACGTCAGTCAATATGGGGAGTACAATTGTAGTTAAAATATGTAAGAGGTGATGCAAATGATAAATGAATTACTCTATGTGATTCCAGCTGGGAAATATGGTAAAAATGAATTGGTTGAGTTATTGCAAGAACATTCGGAGATTAAGTTTGTTTCATTAGTGGGTATTGACCTTGCTGGTAATGACACTGATGAGAAAATTCCAATGGGAATATTCCTTAAAGATATGGATGATTTTTTTAGAGGAAGCGCAGTACAAACGGATGGTTCTTCTGTAGTACTTACAGGTATTGCTACTTTGAATAATGCAAAAGTAGATATGCCAGCCGATGCTAATGTAAATTGGTTTGTTGATTATAATTATGATAATATTGATGAAGTAACTGGCAAACCTACTGGTACACTTCGTATTCCAGCATTTCTTGTGCATGATGGATTGCGTGTTGATTCCCGTGCGGTATTAGCTGATAGTCTCGCTTACATAAAATCTGAACTGAAAAGTTTATTCAAAAAATATCCTAAAGTTGCTGGCCTTGAACATATCAATGGGGAAGACATTGAAGATATTGTTTTTACATCAGGAACGGAACTTGAGTTTTGGGTTAAGACACCAGTTGATAAAGCTGAAGTTGCTGAATTGTCAGCATCCCAGACTTTGCAAGAACAATATTGGCAACGTACTCGTGGTTCTGTGCGTACTGCATTAGAACAAACGGTTGTGATGCTAGATAATTATGGTTTGAAAACTGAAATGGGCCATAAAGAAGTTGGTGGGATTAAAGCCACTATTGATGAAGCTGGTAATTTGACTCATGTTTGCGAACAGTTAGAAATTGACTGGCGTTTTGCCGATGCTATGCAAGCAGCCGATAATGAATTACAAGCTCGTATTGTTGTAAGAGAAGTTTTTAGAGCCAATGGTCTTGAAGTAACTTTTAAGGCAAAACCAATCATTGGTGTAGCAGGTAATGGTGAGCATACTCATGTAGGTTTCGCAGCTAAAATGAAATCAGGCAAATTAGTAAACTTGTTTGCTCCTACTGACATGAAAGCTGATTTTATGAGTGCTGTTGGTTACGGTTCCCTCATGGGTTTACTTAAAAACTATGAAGCCATCAACCCATTTATTTCTTCAACAAATGATGCGTTGAATCGTTTGAAACCAGGTTTTGAGGCGCCGGTTTGTATCGTAACTTCTCTTGGACATACGCCAGAAATTCCTTCCCGTAACCGTACAATCCTTGCAGGCTTGGTACGTGACGTAAACAATCCATTAGCTACCCGTTTTGAGGTTCGTGCAGCGAATCCTTATACAAATACGTATGTTGCGTTATCTGCTATATACTTAAGCATGCTTGACGGGGTTAAAGCGATTGTGGAGTCCGGTAAAAATACTAAAGAAATTTTGGCTGAGTTATCTAAAGAAGCAGGCGTTCCTGGATTCTATTTAGAAAAAGACCGTGCTTATCGCAGTGAACACGATGTGTTCGAAGATTATGCAGAAGAAGAACGTAATAAATTATTCAGTAAACCTCCTGCTACCGTTTGGGAAAACATGGAAAATATTAAAAAGTATCCTGAAAAAACCCAAGTAATTAAAACAGGTAATATTTTGCGTCAAGAAATTATTGATGCTTTCGTTGCAGGGGCATTAATCCGTTGGTCAACAGAATTGGTTAAGAGAATTATTCCTGAGAACCTTGCTATTGTTAAGGCTACAAAACCTTTGCATGATGCAGAAACTGCAGTTGATTACGACTTATACCTTTGGGAAAAAGTTAACGCCTTACGTGTAGATTTGGCTAAAGATACTGTAGCTCATAAGGGTATTTTTACTCGCATTGCTAATGCCATTGCAGCAGGCGATTATGACACTGCTTCTGCTCTTCAAGTTGAAATGTATGGCAAAGTAGAAGAGTTGAAAGCTGTATACGCTCAATACAAATCTAACATTATTTAATAATGTAATTACAAAAGCCCCTTATCTACGGATAAGGGGCTTTGTGCTGTTTTTTTACATGAAAATAGCGACCAACTATATGTGGCCGCTATTTTTAAAGCTTATATGTACTGCTTTACAACAGCCATTACTTTATCGTAATCAGGCTGATCGCCAATATTAGCAACATACTCTACGTGACGTACAATGTCATTTTTATCAATGACTACTGTACCGCGGGATAACAGACGTAATTCTTCAATGACAAATCCATATTTAAGACCAAAATCTAGATCCTTGTGATCAGAGATCGTTTTTATGGTGGCGATATCTTTTGCAGCACAATATTTTTTCAAGGCAAAAGGTAAGTCAACACTGATGGATAAAACGGTTAAACCATCAATTTTAGCAGCCTCTTCATTAAACCAGCGAGTTTGAATATCACAAACAGATGTATCTATGGAAGGCACAACGCTAATTACGCGAACCTTACCCTTTGTATCACTAAGTGAAAGAGGAGATAGATCTGGAGATAATGCAGTGAACTCAGGAGCCTTATCACCGATCTTTACTTCCGTACCAATTAGTGTCACTGGATTGCCACCGAATTTTACAACATCACTACGTTTACTCATTAGGGAACGCCTCCTTGTTTAAATATGATCATATATATATGGTAACATGTGTCAGAGAGAATGTAAATAATAATTATTATTAAATAGTTTGAAATTTTATTTTAAAGAATGAGAGAAGAAGTCAGTATTTGTAGTAGCTTTGCAGGAGTTTAGTAGAGATTGTTGAAGTATTAGATATGATATAATAGTATTTTTACTTGAGGGGGCATATAAATGGATGTAAAATTATTTAGTGATCTTGAAGGCTTACGAATTGCGATGGATATAGAGGAGCAGGGGCGTGATTTTTATCAGCAAGCTTTCGATATAGCAAAAGAAGATGCCCATAAAGATCTATTCTGTTTATTGAAAAACGAAGAAATTATTCATTTTGAAACATTTAGTAAAATTTTTGATACAGTAAATAAGAATAAAGAGGCAGCTTCAGAGGAATATTTGTTTGATCCTGAGACTTCCCGTTATCTTACAGTGCTGGCAGAAGGTCATGTATTCCCAACAGCAGCCGATGCGAAAGTTAAAATTGCGGAAGTGACAACAGTTCGCGAAATTTTACAAATGGCCATTCAAGCTGAAAAAGATTCTATATTGTTTTATGATGAATTAGCAACTAAATCAAAATTCGAAGACGCTAAGAAAATCTTTACAACTCTTAAAGCAGAAGAACAAACCCACGTAGTTAAATTACGCAAAATTCTTGATACCTTAGCTTAAGTAAATATATTATCCTCACCAGAATAATCGCGGCATAGTTTCCGCGATTATTCTTTTACCAATAAATATTAAAGATTGTACTTTCCAGCAGGAAATATTCTGAAAATAGGGAATTATATATACTAGAATATAGCCTATCATATAGAAAGGTAGGAGGGGGTTACGTAATGACTAAAGGAATGGGAAAACGTGCTCATCATAGAGAGGACATGAAAAAGTTAAATCAAACTGCACTTACGATTGGTGGTGTGTTAGGAGCTATTTGCTTAATAGCGGTCGTCGTCTCTCTTTTGTATAAGTGATATAAAGTGCCTTTGGGCACTTTTTCTTTTGGGTATAAAAAGTATCAGAAAAGAATGCTAAATTATATGTAGGTAAGAGATGGAAATATTGTTGAGATCAGGTTATACTGTTTATATAGAAAGAAACGTTATAAGGGGGCGGTGCTGATGATTAAAGATAAAGAATGGGTAATAAATGAAATAGAGAAAATTGCCTGTTTTGGAAAGGGACCTCGCGGCATAACTCGCTTAGCTTTTAGCCAAACCGCTGTAGAATCGCAAGAATACATAATAAGCTTAATGAAGCAGGAAGGCCTAGTCGTCACAGTCGATCAAATTGGCAATATTATTGGTCGTCTAGAGGGCAAAGATAATACATTACCAGCAGTAGCTACGGGTTCCCATTTGGATACAGTGCCAGAGGGGGGCAAGTATGACGGTGTACTTGGAGTAATTGGCGGGTTAGCAGCGATACGTCGTTTAAAAGATAGAGGAGGCTTAACACACCCAGTTGAGTTGATTGTTTTTGCTTCTGAAGAATCAAGTCGCTTTGGTTTTGCTACAATAGGAAGTAAAACTATGGTGGGATTAGCTAATAGCATTGCTTGGAGTAAGGCTAAAGACCAAGATGGCAGGAGTTTTCCAGAAGTAATGTTAGAAAATCGTTATGATTTAGAACATCTCAGTGCTGCAGCACGAAGTAGTGAGGAAATAAAGGCATTTATTGAACTTCATATTGAGCAGGGAAAGGTGTTAGAAAAGGAAGAAAAAACGATAGGAATAGTGGAAGCCATCGCTGCTCCTACACGTCTTAAGATTATAGTAGAGGGCGTAGCTGCTCATTCAGGCTCTACTCCAATGGAAGAGCGACAAGATGCCCTAGTAAGTGCTTCTATGATCGTGTTAGCGATACAAGAGATCGGACTCGAACAATCAAGCTACGGCACAGTAGCTACGGTAGGCATGCTCAAAGTCCACCCAGGTTCTATCAATGTTATTCCTGGTATGGTGGAAATGCATGTAGATATTCGCGGCATAGATCATGAAAGTATTATTGAATGTTTACAGGATATTAAGGATGCGGTTAGCGCAATTGCGGAAGAGCAAGAAACTGGGGTTTCCATCGTAATGCTTTCAGCAGAAAAGCCTGTAAAAATGAATAAAGAAATTATGAGTCTTATTAAGAAGGTTTGTAATGAAAAAAATGTGCCTTACCAATTTTTACATAGCCGAGCAGGTCATGATGCTATGAATCTATCTCGCTTAGCACCAACGGGTATGATATTTGTTCCTTCCAAAGATGGAATCAGTCACAATCCAGAAGAGTACACGAAGGATGATGATATAATGGTAGGAATTGATATTCTAACGGAAACTTTATATCAGTTGGCAAAGTAGACTCATGGTTTTGTTCATAATGAAATATCGAAAAAGCCAGTAGTAGAGCGGTCTTAAGACGGCTCTATTTTTTTTAGGCAGTTATTACCGTTACTAATTATGTAAACAGTATGGTAAAATGACAGGGACAGGACTTATCCATGACGTATTTTGAAAGGGGATTTTGAATGAAAAAATTAATTGCCAGTATATGTGCAGTTGTGGCAGTTCACTTCTTTTCTCCTGCCATGCCAGTTCATGCTGCAGCCTTAGATGAGCAGTTGGCACAGTTGGTTGCGCAAAATGCTAGTGTTGATCGCATACAACAACTGTTGCTATTAAAGAAACAATGGGAGCAGGGAAATAAACAGGGACTATTAGAAAACTTGGCAAAAACGGCTATAAACCAATCAAGTCAAGTGAGCACTGCCAATGCCTTAGTGCAAGGTAATGTGAACCAAGTAGTAAGCAATGCTTTACGCCAACAGGTTGAGCAAAAGATTACAGATCAAGCAATTCCTTATGGAAAAGAATTAGCGGCAATTGCTGCATTATTTAATAATCAATCCTTGGCACCAAAAGCTGTCCAAGAGAGTAATTCTCTGACAGCAGCGCCTCAAAATTATAAGAGAGTATTAAATATGACTTCTACGGCCTATGCGCCTGGGCCATTAGATAATGGTAAATGGGGTAATAAGAATTATGTAGGTGGCGCTGTGCGTCCAGGAGTGGCCGCAGTAGATCCTAATGTCATTCCAATGGGAACAAAATTGTGGGTAGAAGGTTATGGTGAAGCTGTCGCAGATGATCAAGGCAGTGCTATTAAAGGCAATCGTATTGATTTAGTCTTTAATAATCGTCAAGATGCTCTTGATTATGGAATTAAGAACGTAAAAGTATATGTATTAAATTAATCAAAAAATGGCTCTAGTGAGTAACTATAAGTTACATGCTAGAGCCATTTTTTGTTATTTGATAACCTATAAAATATAACAGTTACAGGTTCCTACAATTGTTTCCGTATGTTTTCTCTTGCTAACGTAAGTGCGGCAGGGAGCTCGCCAATATTACTACCGCCTCCTTGAGCAGATTGCTCATTTCCGCCACCTTTTCCATCTAATAGAGGGAGTATCTTTTTTACTTCTTGACCCATGTGAAGAGCAACATCCGATGAAGCGGAAAAAACAAGGTGAACTTTAGTTTGTTCTTGATTTACCCCAGCGATAAGAGCGATGGTATAGGGGTTACTACTCAGTTCCTTGGCGATATAATTTACCTCGTTAGGGCTAGCGTCTGTGAGAGTATGTACAATTAATTTATGATGATTAATGACTTCTCCTTGTTGATAAAGAGTAACTGCGAGATTGCGGTGTAATTCTTGCTTTAATAAGGCTAATTCTTTGGTAGTAGTCTCTAACTTCTGCAATTGTTTTTCTACGCCATTAAGAACATTAGGAATAGGCAATGATAGGCAACTTGCTAGTTGATGCAGAATCGTATTCTTTTGCTGATAGTCTGCGAGGCCGCGCCAGCCGCAGACAAAATCAACTCGTACGCCATTTTTCTTACGCTCCCAGCTAAGAATTTTAATACAGCCGATTTCTCCTGTATTGGCAACATGAGTACCGCAACAAGCAGAGTAGTCAAAATTAGCGATTTCCACTAGTCGTATTTCAGAAAAGTCTTTTGCAGGAGGTTTGCGTAAGGGGAAGTTCTGCAAGTTAGATTGATTCAACCAGTGAGTATGTACGGCTTGTGCTTGGATAACAACTTGATTGGCTGCTATTTCTACGGATTCTAGATTTTCAGGTGTTAGAAATTCAATATCTAAATCAATTTGGCTGGATTCTTTGCCTAAATGAAATCCGACAGTATTTGCTTTTAGTATAGAGTAAAATGCACCAGAGAGAATATGTTGACCGCTATGTTGCTGCATATGATCAAAACGCCTCTCCCAGTTAATCCGTCCCTGTACACTGCGAGTAATTGGTTCTGCTTCAAGGATATGAACGACATTTTCGCCATCTTCCTGAACTTCGATAACAGCTAGATCGTCAATATAGCCAAGGTCGAAGGGTTGTCCACCTGATTCTGGATAAAAAGCAGTTCGGTCTAAGATGACAGCCCACCTATTATTAGGTAAGGGGCTAGCTTGTATAATATTGGCATTAAATTCTTTTATATAAGCATTTTCGTGGTAAAGTTTTGTAGTTGTCAAGAAGATACCTCCTATAATAACTGGTTTTGATAAGCTATAGATACTATTATACTATTTTTTCCTTCTTGCACATATATTTTTTGGGAGAGGTTGTGTAGGGGGAATAGGTGTGACAATTTTAAAGGTAAAAAAATCACAAGTTTTTTATAGTGTAGCTATTTTACTTCTTATGAGTCTTATCTTTGGGATGGTTGGTTTTGAATACATGGATGAACAAGAGTTGGCGGCTATTGAAAATCAGCCTAAAACTGCACCGATCGGAGCAGTAAGCATTGTTGTTAAAGTCTCTCAGCGAGTCTTAGAAGTATATAGTGATGGAAACCTACATAAAACATACCGAATTGCGGTTGGTAAGAGTGGAACTCCGACGCCCATTGGCGAGTGGAATGTAGTATGGAAAGACTATAATTGGGGAACTGGATTTGGTACTCGTTGGATAGGGATTAATGTGCCCTGGGGAATTTATGGTATTCATGGAACAAACAAACCATGGATAAATCAACATGACAAAATTATACTGTCTCCCATACGATCTTAAATATAGGCGGCTTACTGCGTGAGCCTTTCCCAGAGTGATTATCAATTCTAGTTACGGTTATTTTACTAATAGTGGCGGTAATGATTTTTCTTTTTTGTTCCTTCGTTAATTCACCCTGGTCTACGAGGAGGCGCATATTTTTTGCTAACGATGCAAAAGACGGCTTATTCTGTGAAATAATCACGGGAGCGAGGCTGTCTTTTCTGCTTTTTATAGTATTTAACTGTGAATTGATTGCTGTTAGTTCCTTTTCTGCTTCGGCTTCGGGTAAGATTTGCTGCCTAAACCACCGGGCAATAGTTTCACGCCGTTTAATCAACTCAGTCTCTAATTTAGTGATTTTCTCCAATTCGGAACTATGGTCAACTATTTCTTGTTTGGGCATATATTTTTTTGCCTTTTCAGGGTCTAAGAACGATTCCATTAACATAGTCCAAATATCCTGATCTATCGCATTGGCTGGAAGACTTCTACTTTCGCATTTAAATCCTGCAGCCTTTAAGTTAGGGTTACGTTGCGTTAGGCATTGGTAATACGGTTTATAGCTACCGTCACGGAATGCACAGTGGTGAGCAACCATTCTACGTCCACATACACCGCAATATAAAATTCCAGACAGTAGGTAAGGGTACATCATTGGCCGCTTAGTTTTGATTTTATTGCGGTCTAATTGTGCCTGTGTACGATTGAATAATTCTTCCGGTATGATTTCCGGAACAGGGATGTTAATCCATTCATTTTCAGGACGATGTGTAATAAGCTTGCTTTTTATGCCAGTTTTCTGTTGCCTTATTTTCATGCTTGCAAATACACCTGTATAGGTATGATTTTTTAAAATTCTATATATGGTTGATGTTGGCCATATAGCTTTGCCAGTCGGAGAGGGGATAGCCTTATCTTTTAAATACGTTTGTATACTGACAACGCTGTCCTGGTGCTCTACTACACGATTATAGATATCCTTGATAATTGCTGCTTGATCGGGATTGATTTTATAAGATTTAGTCTCTTTAATATAATCGTAGCCAAATAGATTGCTATTAGATAGTTTTTTATCTTGGGCCTTTTTGCGTTTACCGCGCATAGATCGTTCACGAATCTTCTCTTTTTCGAATTCAGCCACAGCTCCGCGCATGGAAAAGAAGAGTCTTCCTTCTGGGCTAGAATCATACTGACCAGTAACGAAATGCAGTTTTACATTATTACGCTCCAATTCTTCGGAGATAAGGAGTTGAATAAATAGCTTTCTGGCAAGTCTGTCTGGGTCATATACGGCTACTATATTAATGCGTCCTTCGTCTGCATCATCCCTAAGATTGGATATAGCTGGTCTGTCTATGTATTCACCGCTATAACCATCATCAACATATTCAATTATATCGTGATAGCCTAGTCCTTGAAGATAAGTTTTACAGGATGCTATTTGATCCGGTAAAGAATATCCATGCTTGGCTTGGTCTTCTGTACTTACACGTGCGTAGATGGCTGCTCTCATTACGTCTCCTTACTAGTGCATATTAATTACTTTCATAGAATTATATTTATGGCCTAGTTTTAAAAAGACACAGCCTGACCACGCTAATAGTGGAATAGTGCTGTATCTTTTGCTAGGATTTACTATTTAATTAGGCGTTTCAGTGATTATCCATTAAATTAGTACATTTTTGTCGAAATAAATCGAAAACAAGTAAAGATGATGCACTTTTTGTATCATTTTCGATTTTTAGACAGTTTTAGACTTTGTCGGACAATTCGCGGTAAAATTTTTACTTCCCCGATGCTGCAGCCTGTTCTTTTGCAGGTTGATTAACTTCAATAACTGTATCAATAATTTTTTTAGCTTGCTCCGGCAAGTTTTTTATTTTGTCGTCGTAGTTTGGTTTATGGTTTAGAGGCTCATTTGTTGCAATTAACTCCATTGGAGAAATTTCTAATGCGGAACATAGTTTTTCAACTGTATCCCACGAGGGGGATGTGTTTTTTAATTCAATTTCTCTTAATGTTGATTGGGCGATCCCAGCAGCTTTGGCTAATTTGGTAGTACTATATCCTCGGAAATTTCTCCAATACGTGATTTTTTCAGCAATATCCATTTATTTTACCTCATTTAACGATTTTTCGTTATGTTATATAGAGATTATAACAAGAAAATTTATAAAATATTAAACTAAATACCGTTGACGCATAACTAAATATAGTTTAAGATTAAAACAAACGAAATACAGTTTAAAAATGGAGGTGAAAAACGATATGTCGTTAGGAAAGAGAATAAAATTATTCCGCAATCAACTAAGGAAGTCGCAAAAAGAAATTGAGAGTATTACTGGTATCCCACAAACTACCTTAAGTGGATGGGAAAATGACAATTCTGAACCAGCAGCATCAGATATTATAAAGCTTGCTTCGGTTCTTAGAGTAACGGTTAATGATCTGCTATATGAGCTCAGTGGTGAAGATGAAACCAGTAATCCAGTCAATGTAAAGCTAGTAGGGTAGAAAGGGGGGGTGAGACAATTGGAAAAAGTAGAAATAATTAAATCCGTTAATGTTTTTTTAGTTAACTTGACGGTCTTAGAAAAGCAATTGGAGATACTTTTATCTGCTGTGAAGGAAGTAAATGAATTAGCAAAATTAAAAGGCACAGGCGCAGAATAATTATTGAATTAGCTTAAATTGTTTTTATCAGGAAACAGGGAGAGATAGTTTTCAAGTGCGTTTTTATCAGTACTAGCATGATTTTCTGTGCTGCACTTGCTACAAACAAGTGTTTCGCCTCCCATAAACACCGCTAGTACATCAAAACGCAATATATTATCACACTTAGTACACTTCTTTTCTAAGGTTTGCCCAAGAAGGTCATTTAAAGCTTTTTCTTGGTCTTGGTTCAATTAATCACATCCTAACTGCGCCTGTGCCAAGCTATTGTCTTCGACATTATAAAGAAAAATATCCTGCTTTAGTTAGGAGGGTAGAAAGGGGATGAGGAAACAATGATATCAGAAGAAAAAGGTACTGATAGAGAAAAACCAATAATGGTAGAGGTTAATGAAGAAACGTTTAATTTTCTCAAGGGAAAAAAACAAAAGCAGGATCATCTAATTGCTTTCATAAGCGAAAAATTGAAAAATCATTCGAGTGATGAAGTTAGTGAAAAATTGAATTTTGCTTTAGAACTTTTTTATGAAGTAGAAAAAAGTGGCGTGGCCGATGTTATTACAACAATAAAAGTTGCTCAATCAATCACACTGCAAAAAAATAAGTTATTTAAGAGTAGCACAACAAGGTGATAGAAAGCTAGCAGGATAGAAAGGGGGTTGAGAAAATGTTAGCGACAAATGAAACCGCCACTACTGGTAATAGTGACGGTAATCAAATTAAAAGCAAACATACTGATTTTGCAGTTGCTCATATTGCAGAAGAAATCGCAAAACAATTTATTAAATTTGGAATAGGTAATAAAAAAGCCAAGCTCATATTTGACGAAGTATTAAAGCTCGTAAAATTATTCGATGCTTGATCTTAGTTCATTATAGAAATCTTCTAGTTTTTTAAATTCTGAATGAGTTTCTTGTAAGCTATGATCGGTTTTTAGAGAATCTAAGTATTCTTGATTTACAAACAGAAACTGATGGTAAAACTGTTCTACTAGGTAATTAGGGCCTTTAGATTCTCTGATCAAATAATATTGATTCTGAAATTGTTTTGCACATTGGAAAGCTTGGTTCATGAATTGTAAAGAGACATAAAGTTTATTAGAAATATTCTCTTCTTCAATATATGTATCTATTGCATATTCGGAATTCAAGATGCACTCATGAGCCACTTGTAGTAAATATTCCATGCGGTTATCCATCATATCACCTCCTTCAAGGTGCAATTCGACAAAAGGCATAAATCACCTGTATTAAATTGTAAAAGAACAGAAGGGAATTGCTAAAAAAGAAAGTCATTTATTTTAAGCAAGGGATGCTAGACAGGGTAGATTATTTATCAATTTCAATTTCTCCATATTTTTCTTCATAGTTTTGTACATAACGTTTCAAAATGAGTTCAGCCTCTTTGCTTACGGAGCGCCCGTGAATTTGAGCTAGGCGCTGCAGTTTAGCTTTAAATATATCATCAGCTGTACGTACTGTTATTGGTGATAAATTAGACGGCAATTGCAACGCCTCCTACAAGGTATTCAAATTCAAGGATAACACAAAAGAGGCGGAACGGTTCAGAGTGGTGCTGTATGCATCTAAACGTTAACAAAGTGATGCACTTAACTTAAAAAAATCCAGTAATGTTGGAAAAGCTGTCGCACATAGATTGTATGGGAGGGGATGTTATGATTGACGCGGCGTTGTCTAGCATGCCAGTAAGTGAGAAAGCAAAAGAAGCTTTCAACAAAGTAGTTATGGAAATTCTATGTGAGATAGAGATGGAGAAATTCAAAAAGCTTAGTCATAATGTAACTCAATCTGATGAAGTAACTACGGAAATAGCCAGTTAGTCTGGCTTATGAATAAATTGGACAGGCAGGGTGATTGTATGGAAATTAATAATGTCCGTTATCCTTTTGCAATAATCACAACATCGCGACAAGCTCAACGGCTAGAGAACTTATTCTTGTTAGCGCTTCTTCTACTGGTGCTCTTTTTCGTGCCAGGTGAATTGTAAAAAAGAAAGCCTATCGTGTGGACAGGCTAAGTGGGGGTGAGAACGTAAGAAGTTGTCCTCTGATATAAGTATAGCAAATCATTCTGTCAGATAGTTTAGTGATATTCCGACAAAAGGAAGTGGTAAAAAATGATAGACGTACCAATGATGGATAGTATTGGTGACATGCTTGAATTAGCAATTATGTGCTGTGATCGACCACCGAAAGCACTAGCGGCAGATATAGGGTATTCAGTAGATTCTATTTACTCGGCTTGTAAGAATGCAAGAGCGATACCTAATAAGGCTAGGCAGAAACTATCCCAAATGAATAGTATTGCTGCTTCAGCAGTTGCATTAGAAGCTACTGGGTTCATGAAACTATTCGGATACCAAAAGGTTGATAGGCATGTGCAAAGCATGATCCTTCGTCTTAAAAAACAGGACAAAGAGGTCTTTGTATTGCTTGAAGATCTGCCAACTATCTTACTAGACAAAAATGATCGTAAAGATTTATCCGAAAATGAATTGAATGATTTAGAACTAACAGCACATAGGCTAGTAGATCGTGCAAATTCAACTATTAATCTAATCATGGAACTGGAATATAAGTATGGATTAGGTGTTACACAGTACATGCAGGGCAAAGAAAAATCGCCTGTGTTGGCGCACAGACGACTTAGTTAAAATATCAAATTCACCCCGATTATACCACGCCATATAATGCGGGGTCAATGGGAGGGCGTTATACATGAGTAAATTGACATTTGAGAGTTTTAGAAAACTACATAATTTATATCCAAAAACGGATAAAGCATATATCAGCGGTTATGAGTACGCTAAAAAACATGATCTTTTTAAATTAATGAGTGTAAATGAATTAATAGAAGCTCTGCGGGTCTATGTGGACATTGGCAGAGAAAATAAAGATATTCGTGCATTTGGTTTTGCCCAAGCAATCAGAGAAATGATCGGAGAGCGCCTGGGTGTAGCTGCATGAGTCAGAGGGTTATCTAATGTTCAAGACACAAGGTAAATAAGGGGGCGGGTTATAAGTGGCATATAAAAAATATCATCCCCACAAGTGCGGTGAATGTCGTTTTATTAATCGTGATGCCTATCGTGGAGCCGGGAAGAAAGTGTGCTATGAGATACAGCGTAATATTAATAATCAGAAAGTTGCAGTAGAAGTGACGGAAACTCAAAAAGCCTGTAATAACTTTCTTGTCGCGAAAAAAATAGACAGGGTAGGATGATACCTACTTGGGAAAATGTCAAAGATTTAAATTTTGGAGGAGGTAAATTAAAAACCCTTACGAGCTACTGCAAATAGCTTGTAAGGGTTTACTAGAGAGACTGTACATACGATGTAATTCGGTTAATTAATTATATTATATGTACGCAAAAATATCAATAAAAATACGGCTTAAGGCCGTAATTAACTTGATAAAGCTAATTAATACTAGAAGAAAACTATACACTTTCTATCTACAGTATATTCAATTCAGAAAAAAATATACCAAATAGAAAATATAGTTAAAAATAGGAGAAGTTAGATGTCGTACAGAGAAAAAATAACAACAGCTGGTAAGATCAAGGATGTTATTAAATACCATACCAGTAGAAATACATCATCTAAACGACCAAGAAATAAAAATATGAATCCTACATCTGAATTACAGAAAAAAGGCAATGAGAGAAGATCATATGAAAGCCTTTACTATGATATGAGTGAAAATTTTAAAGAAGATGATTTGTACCTAACATGTACTTATGGGAAAAACATGGAAGAACCACAACCCAAAGAGGCAAAGTCATTATTTAAAAAGGCTATTGATAAATTACGTTACCAATACAAAAAAGTAGGAGCTGTACTGAAATATATAGGCGTAACAGAACATAAAAAAGGACGCATACATCACCATTTATTAATTAACAATGTCCAATTGGGAATTAAAGCGATTAAAAAGGTTTGGAATTTAGGTTTTACTAAAATACAGCTTTTTGGAGGTGAGCCGGAAGATTGTGAACGTCTTGCCAACTATTTTATCAAAGAGAGTAAAAATACTTTTAATACTGAGGATAAAGTACATGGTCGGCGCTGGATCAGTAGTAATAACTTAGTTCATCCAGATAAAACACCAAAAATAAGAACCGTACATGCTAGCTCATGGAAAGAAGAACCGAAGCCTATTAAGGGCTATTATATTGCAGAAGTTAAAAGAGGTCATACGGAACATAATTATCCATATTTGTTTTATCGCATGATTAAGATTCCAGGCAGTGACGAAGATCGAATATGATTTGCCATCTGTTCTGTTAATTACATAGTATCAGATATTTTTGTCAGATAGTTTATAGAAATTCCGACAGAATAAGGGCAAAAAGAAAGGGGGAAATAATTTGAATAAAGTGATCATAGTGGGGCGCTTGACTAGAGATCCAGACGTGAGATATACCCAAACAGGCAAAGCAGTAGCTTCTTTTAGTGTTGCAGTAGATACAGGATATGGTGAAAACAAACGCGCTGATTTTATTCCTGTCGTAGTATGGGACAAGTTAGCTGAAGTTTGCGGAAACAACCTTACAAAAGGTCGTCGTGTACTAGTAGAAGGACGTTTACAAATTCGTGACTATGAAAAGGATGGACAAAAACGGAGAGCTGCCGACGTAGTAGCTCAGAACATTGAATTTTTAGATACAAAGCAAGCAGTAAGTAATCCTGCTGCAGCTCCTGCCAAAACCGCAGGATATGATACCAGTTCATTTGGGACAGAGGTTTTTCCCGAAGAAGAAATTCCTTTTTGATAGAGCCTCCGAGAAAACGGAACAGGAAAAAGGCTGAAAAGCTAGTCAATCGGGGGCGGGTTTAAAAATGTTATTAGAGCGTGAGGGAGGGGTGAGTATGAAACAAGCAACAAAACAAGCTTCATTATTCCGCGAAATTATAGTAGACAACTTCGCGGGTGGCGGGGGTGCTAGTACGGGAATAAGTTTAGCAATAGGCCGCTCTGTAGATATAGCAATCAATCATGACCCTGCTGCAATTGCAATGCATAAGGTTAACCATCCCGACACTGAGCATTATTGTGAGTCAGTATGGGATATTGATCCAAGAATAGTTACAGGCGGCAGACAAGTGGCTTTATGCTGGTTTTCACCTGACTGCAAACACTTTAGCAAAGCCAAGGGCGGGAAACCAGTTGAAAAGAAAATTCGAGGATTGGCATGGGTAGCTGTCCGATGGGCCGCTACTTGAAAATGGCATGCCAGATACTAGTAAGAAAGGCAGGACCTTTCAAGCCTTTGTAAATGCGTTAAAACGTCAAGGATATCAAGTAGATTGGAGAGAGTTAAAAGCATGTGACTATGGGGCACCAACAATTCGAAAGAGACTATTTCTAATTGCGCGGTGTGATGGTCAAAAGATTGTTTGGCCGAATCCGACACATGGAGACCCAAAAAGCTTAGAAGTAAAAAATGGAAAACTAAAACCTTGGAAAGTTGCCGCTGAATGCATTGACTGGTCACTGGATTGTCCGTCCATATTTGAGCGTAAAAAAGAGTTAGCTAAAAACACCATGCGAAGGATTGCCAGAGGAATACAACGATTTGTAATAGATAATGCTGATCCTTTTATTATTAAGGTTAATCACCATGGTACTGATTTTAGAGGGCAGAGCGTTGATGATCCGCTACAGACTATTACTGCGAAGAATGGTTGGGGGATGGTTACTCCATATATCGCGCGAATAGGTCAGACTGGCTTTGGCGGTAATCGACTACAGTATGACATTAATGATCCTCTTACAACAGTGACTACAAAGGCAGAACATTTATTGGTTACACCTACATTGATGGTAAATACGACAGGTCACCCAGGAAGCAAAGTAGACGAACCAATAAGAACCATTACAACAGGCAATCAACATGCATTAATTAGTCCTGTCTTAATTCAGATGGGGTATGGAGATCCAGAAGGAAGACGTGTACTGGATTTAAATAAACCACTAGGCACCGTTACAGCAGGAGGTAATAAATTTAGTTTAGTAGCTGCTTTCCTCGCCAAGCATTATGGCGGTGGATATACAGGACCAGGAGCAAACCTGAATGATCCTGCTCCCACAGTGACAACCGTCGATCATAATGCACTCGTAACAAGTCATTTAATTAAATTAAGAGGAACTTGTAAAGATGGGCAACCAGTAACGGAACCAATACCAACTATTACAGCCGGCGGGATGCATGTGGGAGAGGTTAGAGCATTTCTACTAAAGTATTATGGCACTGGCGAAGGACAATCTTTAGACGGACCAATGCACACTGTTACTACAAAAGATAGATTCGGATTAGTAACTATTCACGGTCAAGATTATCAGATCGTAGATATAGGCATGAGGATGTTAGAACCACATGAATTATTTACGGCAAATGGTTTCCCGAAAGATTACATTATTGACCGAGATTGTGATGGAAAAAAGTATTCTAAATCAGCACAAGTAGCCAGGTGTGGGAATGCAGTGCCTCCACCATTTGCAATAGCACTTGTAAGAGCTAACCTTCCTGAATTTTGTGACGGTTACGGTGAAGTTGCTACCGAACAGGCGGTATAAGATGCGGCAAATAAGTGCTAAATCAAGTTGGAAATGGATACGGCGTAACTACCGTATCCTAGCCTGCATCGTATACCAAGATGGTAGGAGAGAGGTTATATTGGGGAGGGCGGGATAACATGAGTTTTAAAGAGCAATTAAATCGATTAAAGGAAGCTGCTTTAATGAGGCAGCCAGGGCGCAGGGTAGATTTAGCATTAGTCTATAGGAAAGATTTAACCGAATTAATTTACCATTTTGATAGATTAGACCAAGAAGAGAGAGCAAGATATAAACCTGAAGAATTAAAAGGCACTGGATTGATATTTAGAGAGCGTCAACGGCAAATAGAACAAGAAGGGTGGACAGAAGAACACGATCAGGAGCATAGAAAAGGAGAACTTGCATTGGCAGCTGCTTGTTATGCTATACCTACAGAAAAAAGAACATGGTATTGTATCATAGAGAAATTATGGCCTTGGAGTAATAATTGGTGGAAGTCTACACCAAATGACCGTATTCGTGAATTAACAAAAGCAGGGGCCTTGATTGCCGCTGAAATAGACAGACTTATATCAGAAGGTGAAAAATCATGAAAGCAATAACCATATTACAGCCATGGGCGGGGTTTATACCTGCAGGTGCTAAAGCAATAGAGACTAGATCATGGGAAACCAAATACAGAGGCCCAATAGCCATACACGCAGCCAAGGATCAAGATAAAAAAGGTGAGCGTATTCGTCATATAGTGGCTAGAGCCGAACAATACGGCATCTTTGCCCCAGAAATGCATTTCGGTGCTATTATCGCTATAGCTAATTTAGTGGATTGTCTTAGGGTAGTCGGAAAGGTATCCCTCAAAATCGGAAATGAAAAAAGAGTAGCAGCTGTTTTAGAAAATGGCATAAAGGTTACGGGGATTGAACTGGAACTTGGTGATTTCACTATTGGACGTTATGCATGGATACTATCCAACGTGCAATCAATAGACCCAATACCAGCTAGAGGGCAGCAGAGGATTTGGAATTGGGCGGGTGCTACAGATAGGGGAAGAGTGATGGATAGTAATATTGAGTACTGGTGCAAGCATTACGACAAGCCATGTGATGAAGTAGACACTAGTGTTGATTCTGATATATGCGAAAAGTGTAATGATGAAATTAGAGTGCCTTATGATGAGGAGGGAGAATGATGGATGCTAAGATGCGTAATAGGGTACAGTTGTTGATTAATGATAATATTGATGATCAATTCATTATGAAAATGACTGGAATTAATCTTCAAGATATTCTTATAGCATTTAGACAGCAAGAAAAATACGCTGAGTTAGGGCGGTTGGCGGTAAAAGTGAATATTTGTAATGAACTATTTAATTACGGTTCTACTAATTGTTTAACTCATGGATGTTGTAAGAATGAATATGATTTTTGCCAAAAACGATCAGAATTACTGGCGGAGGTAAGCCATGAAAGATAAAACCAAGATAATCATATTAGGTAAAATACATAGTTGCATCACTTGGATTAATTATCGCTTTATAAGTGTTTCGTGTACCTTGCTGTCTATCAATAAAAAGATAACCAGCAAGATACAGGTTATCCATGACAGGAGAATAGTGGGATAATGCGCGAGAAGAAAAAAGAACTTGAAAGGATGGCAAAGCTAGGACAAGCCACAGAAAAAGGACTAAAAGTAATTCTAGAAAGTATACCATGCAAAGGAATCTATCGTTCTAGCCCGTGTAAAGAAAAAAATACCTATACACTTGGATGTGCGTTAAGGTATTTCTGTGAATTAAAGGCAAAAGAATAGGAGGCGGCTATACATGATAAGTAATCCATATCCTTCAAAGGGAACTGCTAAGAGTGGAGCAAAGGTATATGCAGCAAATAAAGGATTAACTAAATTTATTTTAATAGTTGACCCAGAGAAGAAATGGTACTTATTCTCTGATGAAGATAAAGCACCAGAAGCAAAAATGATCGTGTTTGGAAGATTCCAACTCATAAAAGGTAAATGGCGTGATAAAACACCTTTAGGTAAGGTTGCATGTAGCGGTGGGAGAGTAGTAATAACCGAAAACCTAATTGCAATAAGGAGAGAGTGTCATGAAAAATGTATCCATCCTAAATCTTAAAGGTGGAGTAGCTAAAACCATAACAGCTATTAACATGGCCCATATACTAGCAATAATCCACGGTAAGCGGGTCTTGCTAATAGATAATGATAAGCAAGGAAATTCATCGAAGTTTTTCAACTTACATAATTACGAAATGCCAGGGATAGCCGAATTGCTAACAGTAAGGAATACCAAGATACGTGAGGTTATACAACATACCCAATACGCTAATCTAGATTTAATTAGTGCAAATATGAACCTTGTAAATGCTAATTTACAAATTATCATGGACGTATCAAGGCAACAGCAAACCATCTTAAAAAAAGCTTTACAACAAATCGAATCAGAATATGATTACTGCATTATAGATAATGCACCAGATATTAATATCAGTGTAATAAATAGCCTAGTCGCTGCCAATGAAGTAATAGTGCCAATAAAAATAGATCAGTTTTCGTTTGACGGACTAAAAGAACTAACAGAGCAGTTTGAAGCAATCAAAGAATTAAACCCAACATTAAACTTCAAGGGATGCCTAGTTACACAATTTACAAAAAATGATGTAAATGTTCAAGGCGAAGACCACTTAAACAACCAAGCAAACTATCCTATCTTTGCTACTCATATCAGAAGAACAGAGAAAGTAGATGAAAGTACATTTTCGAGACAGCCAATCATTGAATACTCGCAACGGTGCGGAGCTGCAAAGGATTATATGAACTTTGTTAAAGAGTATTTAGGGGAATGAAATAAAGGTGTCCAAGTTGGATACCTTTACAGGGGGTGGAGTAATGGCAAAATTTAACTTAAATAATCTATTAAACTCACAATCAAAACCTGCAGATAAGAGTGAAATAATAGGGGCGGGTAATGACTTTAAAAGCAATGCAGCCAATATTGAAAAAGGTAACTTTTTAGATATATCATTAGTTGATAATGAAACTAAGCAATTCTTGAAAGAAAAAGAAAAAAATATTGAAAGTGTATTTCATAAAGCTAGGTACGATGTTGGTAAAGAACTAAGGGAAGCCCAGGAACAGTTAGCAAAGCATGGATATGGTTGTTTTGGTGAGTGGTGTGAATCAATAGGGTTTAATCGTGAAATGTCATCAAGATTAATGAACTATCATGACTTGATTGTCAGAAATTCTGACAAGCGAGATTTTATTGAATCTCTTCCTAAAACATTAGCTTATGAAACTGCTAGACCGTCTACACCTTTAGAACTTAAAGAAGCAGTTTTAAATGGTGAAATAACCACGAACAAACAATTACAGGAAGCTATCAAAGCCCAAAAAGAAGCCGAACGCCGAGCGGAAGAAGCAGAAAATGAATTAAAAGAGCTAGAAAAAGCTCTTGATATTACCGAGGAAGATAATACAGTACTTCGTAGGGAAAATAAAAAACTGGTTGATAGACCAATCGAAATAGCGGTTCAGGAAGTTATTAAAGAAGTAATTCCAGCTGATTATGAATTTCTTAAGAAACAAAATCAATTATTGACTAATCAGGTTGAGGAATTAAGCAATTTACAGGATGCAAACAATAATATTTCACCACAAATAACTATAGATGCAGCTAATAAAATCAAAGGGATTCTAGAACAAAGATTAAGTATAGCCACGCATGACAGAAATAAAGAAACAGCCGAAAACACCGAATATATAAGACTTTTAGAACTATTAATTAAAGTAGTAAGTAAAGAAGTATTTAAGGTTATGGGTGAAGATATCTTTAAAAATAAATAATTTATAAAGGGAGGCTAGACCTCCCTAATGGTATTTAATAATTGATTTTGTGGGGGTAAAAAAATGGCAATTCTAGCACTAGATATAACTTGGCAGGACATTAAGAAGCAAAATCAAACAGCGGCAGAGTGGCTTTTATACTATCACCAACGGAGGCATTTATATTTCCAAATGTTAAATAACTTCTCGGAACTGGCAGCTACTCAATATACTGGAATGCCTATTGGTTCGGGAACAGGTAACCCAACCGCACAGAAGGCAGTAGATTTAGGGAAATTAAAAGAATATGAACTATGGATTATGACTATAGAAGATGCAGAAAGGATATTAAGCCCCAAAAAAAAGGTCTTCCTTGAAGTTAGACGACTAGCAGAAGATATTAAGCATGATGGAGATATTGGAAGACCAAATTGGGCGGGTTATACTCAAGTAAATTATGCTGAAAAGATAAATAGACTATATAATTACGATCATGTACCTAGTGATAGGACTATGAGATCATGGTGGGATAGTATGGTTGACATAGTAGTAAGAATTGCAATAAAGCGAGGATGTTTATAAAAATACTTTTCGGCAGCCGAAAAGTACAATATTAAGGTGTTATTATAATATCATGGAAAAAGTTGAAACCGCTCCCGACTGTGGGCGGTTTTTATTATGCCTAAAATGAGGTGATAGATTGATTTGTTATACAGACTGTGCTTGTAACGTAAATAACGACTGTATAAGAGCAACCTTACATACCAAGTCTGCAAGGTGCAGAGATAGGACGGTGCCAAAAGATGCTAGAAAAAAAGAAGAGAATAGTAGATCCGAAAGGTATGAAGAAAGTAAAAGCCATTGACCACTGCGAAAAATGCGGCAGGATGTCAAATGGCTTTTATGTTTTAGAAGTTGCTCATGTAAAAGGAAAAGGGTGTAGTGGCCCAGACATTAAAGAAAATTGCTTAAAACTATGTGGACCTGCTTCTATGAGTATGGGATGTCATGGAGCCGATCATAGGGGAGAGATTACTGACGATGAATTGTTCGAAATTATAGCAAGACGTGAGGATAAACCATTAGAGGTTATACAAGAGATAGTTCATAAGGCGTGGAGATTTAGAGAATATCGGGCGGATGATGTTAATGTTTAGGAAAAAAATATTTATACCAGGGTTACGCGACATTTCTGAAAAAAGGGGGCCGGCATAGTGCCGACAACAAGGACGAAGATCGTGGCGCGGATGATCCGTCACCACGCGAGCACAGATGTACTTATTATCGGTCTGCAGCAATGAGATCGCGACGCTTGCAGGATTGGTGCCCAAGTGTCGCCAGACTGCAGCCGAGCAGAGGTCACGGTGAAGCGACAATAGCTGCGGCGCAGATTAGACATAAGCGCGAGGGAACGGTGCAAATTGTACGCGCTATGGTGGACACTGACGTGGCTGTTATCAAGGCGCAAGACGACTTCATTGGTGTGCGGATGCTCTCCACCAGGCGGAGAAAGGTGAGCTCGATGCCTATGACGCAAAGTCTACGGCGCTACGAAAAGTAGGCAAAAATTAAGAAGACAGAAATGAACAGGGGATTAGGCCAGTAGTTTCGCGGGTTGGAGGGCGTAGGTACTTCCAGCGAAGCAAAAAGCCTGCGGGTCTATCGAACCCCGACTTTCGACTAGATAAATGGCGTTTTTTTTCGGACATTTACTTTCGAAAAGTTTTTAGAAAAACGTGTCTACTGTAAAAAAACACGATGGTGGCGCGTTTAGAAATGGCAAGGTTTTGCAGGCTCTCGATTTTTTGGGAAATAATGCGAAAAGTCCTGCTAAAAACTATAAAAAACCGGGTTAAAAACTCTGTAGGATTTGGGGGTGCGCTGTGGCGGTTGAATTTAGAAAAGATATTTCGGATTTGGTTGTGTCGTCGGACACATTGGCGAGCTGTTTTAATTTGACGCGGCCGCGCATTAACCAGATGGCAGATGAAAATATACTGGTGCGCGAAGTGAATCGCAAATATTTGCTGCTGGAAAATATCCAGAGGTATGTCCGGTATGTGAAAAGCTCGGCGAAAGAGGAAGACGGCGACGAAGAATTTCAGGCGATCTATTGGGAAGAAAAAGCGCTGCACGAAAAAGCGAAGCGCGAGCTGACGGAGATCCGCCTGGATAAGACGAAAGGCAAAATGCACGAAGCCAGGGACGTCGAGCTGGTTATGACGGAAATGCTGACGACGCTACGCACGCAGCTGCTCGGATTAGCGAGTCAGCTTGCGCCACGATTGGCCGGCAAAGACCAGGAAGAAATTTATGAAAACATAAACAGCGCGATCGAGGAAAAGCTGCAAGAGCTGTCGGAATATAAGACGGAACTTTTCGAAGGAGAGATCGAGGATGAACCTGGCGAAGACACGTAGCCTTTTCGCCAAGGTTTTAAAGAAAGCGCTGGCACCAATACCGAAGATGTCGGTGTCGGAGTGGGCCGACAAGTTTCGAGTTCTGTCGTCGGAGGCGTCGGCGGAGCCTGGCCGCTGGCGAACGGATCGCGCTCCGTACCAGCGAGCCATCATGGACGCTTTTACGACGTCGAAAATCTGGAAGGTTGTGGTCAAGTCAGCGTCGCAGATCGGCAAATCGGACATTATGAATAACGTTCTGGGGCGCTTTGCGCACATTGATCCAGGGCCGATCATGATGATCCAGCCGACGATCGAGCTGGCGGAAGACTATTCGAAAAGTCGCATATCGCCGATGCTGCGCGACACGAAAGTATTGGCGAATCTGTTTGCGGACGTCAAGGCGAAAATAAGCGGCAATACAATATTAAGCAAGTTGTTTCCCGGCGGCCGTCTGATTATGTGCGGTGCAAATAGTCCGTCGGGACTGGCGAGTCGTCCGATCCGCGTGCTGCTCGCCGACGAGGTTGACCGTTTTCCGGACAGCGCCGGAACGGAGGGCGATCCGGTCGAGCTGGCGGCGAAACGGATGACGACATTTTGGAATAAGATCATGGGATTGTTTTCGACTCCGACGATCAAGGGAGCGTCGCGCATCGATACAGAATATATGGCCGGAACGCAGGAAGAGTGGCAGCATAAATGCCCAGGCTGCGGTGAGCTGCACCTGGTCACGCATCGTAATATTGATTACGAGCATACCGAGACGATCAACTCGGACGGTACAAAGTTTGTAATCGTCCTTTGGGTGAAATGGCGCTGTCCGGACTGTGGCAAAGCATTTACTCAGGCAGAGATGGCCCAAACGGAACAAGAATATGTGATGCAAAACCCTGCGGCGCTGGAAAACGGCATCCGTAGTTTTTTTGTCAATTGCTTTGCGTCGCCATGGATCAAATGGGACGATGTCATGCGGGAGTACCTGGAAGCGAAGGGCGTGCCGGAGCGTGAAAAAGTTGTCTATAATACGCGCTTTGGCGAGAGTTACGAAGCGAAAGGCGCGATCGAGGACGCTGATATTTTCCTGCGCCGGCGCGAAGACTACGGCGCGGAGCTGCCGGACGGCGTGCTGCTGCTTACGGCGGCCGTCGATACCCAAGATAACCGGCTGGAATATGAGATTTGCGGCTGGGGCGTCGGTGAAGAAAACTGGGGGATCCGCAAGGGTGTCATTTGGGGCGTACCGGATATGCCGGAAGTATGGAAGGAGCTGGACGAGCAGCTGGATCGCACATATCGGTTTATAAACGGCACCGGACTGATCGTCGCACGCACACTGATTGACTCAGGTGGTCACTATACGAAGGAGGTGTATGAATATTGTCAGCGCAATTTCCGCAAAGGTCGTTTTGCGATCAAGGGCATGGGGGATGTGGCAGGCTTGCCGCTGATCTACAAATTTTCGAAGGTGCCGGCATACGGGATCCCACTGATCATGTTGGGGGTTGATAGTGGAAAGCAGTATGTAATGGATCGGCTGCAGATCGAGGAACCAGGGCAGAAATACTTTCACTTTCCTCTCGATGCAAAGGGCGATGAAGGGGCCGCGATGACTGCGCGTGGTTATGACCGGGCGTATTTTAACGGCATGATCGCAGAGCGATTGGTGCCGCGCATCCGGAAAGGGAAGCGGGTTATGGTTTGGGAAAACGTTTCGAGTGACAAGCGAAACGAGCCGCTGGACTTGCGGGTGTATAACCTGGCGAACCTGCAGACGATCAATCCGAACTGGGAAAAATACCGGCAGGCGCTCGGCTTAGAGAGCGCCGATGAACAACCAAAGAAAACAGAACAGAAGGGGCCGCCGAAAAAGCAGCAGCAATATGGCTGCATTCGGCGGTCTTCTGCTTACTAAAAAGGGGGTGCCAGCATGAGCGTCAGCGAGATCCAAAAACAACGGCTGCAGAGCTATTTAGAGACAGAAAAAGAAGTGCTGACCGGCCAGGAGTACCAGACCGGAAAACGGCGGATCCGGCGCGCTGAATTAAGCAGCGTTAACTCAGGTATTAACCAACTACTGGCGGCCGGTGCCGGATGCGACGGGCCGGTGCCGGGAACGCGGGCGCGCCGCTGCATTTTACGGGACTGAGGTGGCATGAATGGGACGAAGGAAACATTTGGCGAGAGCGAGGACGCCCACGCCGGCACCGGCGCAGGAAAAGAAAGTCGGTGCCACGATCACACGGCAAATAAAAAACACCGGATACTCTACCGGCGCGGCAAGTTATTCGAAGCCGGGACTGGCGGCATGGACGCCGATCCGGAGCAGTCCGCAGTCAGACATTGACGTAAATCTTAACACGCTACGGGCACGATCGGCCGACTCAGTAATGAATAATCCGCTGGCATCCAGCGCGATCGGAACGTCGAGAACGAACGTGATCGGCGCGGGGCTGCGGCTGAGTCCGAAACCGAAAACCGGTCTGGTCGGTATGACGGCCGAACAGGCGAAAGAATGGAGTCGCAAAGTTAAAACGGAATTCGAGATCTTCGCCAGCTCTAAGTTTTGCGACATTACGCGCAAAAACAATTTATATGACCTGCAGGACATCGCCTATCAGTGTTACATGATTGACGGCGATAGCTTCGCAACATTTCAATATCGTCGGCCAATGCCTGGAATGCCTTACAGTCTGCGTCTGCGGGTGATCGAGGCGAGTCGCGTATGCAATCCAGGAGTACAGAGCCTGGCGGCGACATTGAATCCGTGGATGGTCACGGTACACAATCCGCAAAATGGAAACCGCATCGTCAACGGAGTCGAGATCGATGACGACGGCGCGGTGGTTGCATACTGGATCGCGAGCCGGTATCCGTATGATCCGGCGAATACACAGGAAGTACCGGAGTGGAGTCGGGTGGAGGCGTTCGGAGTAAAGACCGGCGCGCCGAACATATTGCAAATCAGTCATGACACGCGGCCGGAACAATACCGGGGTGTGCCGGAGCTTGCGCCGGTATTAGAGGTTTTAAAGCAGATCGGGCGCTATACCGAGGCGGAGCTGACGAGCGCCATTATCAAGTCGTTTTTCAGCGTTTTTATTAAAGAACAGATGGGCGCGTCTACTAACGGCGGATTTCCGCTTCCGGAAGCCTACGGAGAAGACGAAAAAGTCAGTGTGGATCCGAACTCGTTCGAGCTTGGTAGTGGTACGCTGAACGTCTTACCGCCTGGCTATGACGTGACCAGTATGGACGCCAGCCGGACGCTGTCAACTTATGAGCCGTTTACCAAACAGCTGATCCAACAGATCGGCGCGGCGCTGGATATACCGGCAGAAGTATTGACGAAGTCTTTTAACTCTTCATACTCGGCAAGCCGCGCGGCGCTGTTGCAAGCCTGGGCGGCTTTTAAAATGCGCCGCACCTGGTTTGCCAGGGATTTTTGCCAGCCGGTTTATGAGGCATGGCTGACGGAAGCGGTGGCGATTGGCCGTATTGATGCGCCGGGATTTTTTACGGATCCGTTGATCAAAGCTGCCTGGTGCAGCGCGGAATGGTACGGCCCGGTTATGGGCGTGCTTGATCCAGTTAAAGAGGTGCAAGGATCGGCGCTGCGTGTACAGTACGGCTACAGCACACGCGAGAAAGAGACAGCTGAGCTGACCGGACAGGATTGGGACGAAAACGTCGAGCGCAGCGCGCAAGAACTGAGCCGCATGAAGCAGCTCGGACTGCCGGCATTGACGGCAACGGTAAACAAACAGGAAGAATCACAGCCGGAAGGAGGGCAACCTGAGTGAAGTTTTGGAGTTTTAAAAACAGCTTGGCAAACGTAGGAGAGGTCGAGCTGATTTTGTACGGCGACATTTCGAAAACGTCTTGGTGGGGCGACGAGGTCACGCCGGAACAATTTGCAAAAGATTTGGCAGCCTGCACCGGCAAGGACGTGCGCGTCCGGATCGACAGCGACGGCGGTGACGTCTTTGCAGCGCATAACATTTGCAATCAGCTGAAAAATTACGCGGGCAATGTGACGATATGCGTGGACGGCATTGCGGCCAGCGCGGCAACGATTATTATGACGGCCGGGAAGGTGATCATGCCGGTCGGATCAATGATCATGATCCATAATCCGACACTGCAGACAGGATGGGGCGCGAGCTTTGACGCGACGGAGCTGGCGAATATGTCCCAGGCGCTGGAGACAATCAAACAAAACATTATTGACGTCTACATGCAGAAATGTAATCTCACGCAAAAGCAACTGTCGAGCATGATGGACGCGGAAACCTGGATGACGGCGTCGATGGCGCTGCAGTATGGTTTCGCGGATGAAATTGAAAATTCGACCGGCTCCGGCGAGTTACTGGATCAGGAAACAGACGACGGGCGAGAGGGCCTGATGGAGTCGCTGCTGCCGACAATGGTGGACGGCAATTATTTGGTCGTCAACAATGCGTCACGGCATGACGTGCGGCGACTGAGCAATGTCGCCGGTCTGCGCAATGCAATCGCCCAGGCGCGGCTGCCGAAAGTGCAAAATAACATGAGACAGCAAAGGGAGGAAACAACGGTGATTATCAAAAACTGTGCGGATTTGCGCAAAGCCTATCCGGATTTATGCGCGGAGCTTGCCGCTGATGCGGTGGGCCAAGAGTCGGCGCGAATCGCAGCGCTGGATGCGCTCGATAACGTACAAAACGCGGCGATCCACGCGATCGTCTGCGATGCTAAAAAGACCGGCAAGTCGGCCGAAAACGTGAAAACATTCGTCGAGATCATCAACAAAATGACGCCGGCAGCGCCGAGTGATCAGCAAGCACCGGCACCGGGAGCGCATCCGTTCGCAAAAGTCATCGAAGACTCGGCGCAATCTGGTGTCAATGGCGTCGGATCCGGCGGACAAATTGAAAACAAGGATAAAAAAGAGGTTAACGCGGCGGCCGATTATATGGCCGAAGTGATGAACCGGAAGAATGGGGTGGCGAAGTAATGTCGGAATTGGTTGGAACTGCAGCAACTTTCAGTTACAAAAACCTGGTTGGCGGCGTCAATCCGCCGATTCACACGTCGGTTGAAACGCTGGCGAAAGGAAGCGGAACGTATGTGAGCGGCGCGGTGCTTGGAAAGATTACAGCAGCCGGTGCGACGCAGGGTAAATGCCAAAGGGTAAACAGCGTAAACACGGACGGCAGCCAGACGGCAGACAGTGTGCTGCTTACTGATAATATCGACACGACTGCCGCAGATGTCATGGTGGTCGTTGCTAAGAGCGGATGCTTTAACCGCGAGGCGCTGACCTTTGGCGGTAGTGACACGGTTGATAAACACGAAGCAACATTGCGCGATCTGAACATTTATTTGACTAGCAGCAAAGGAGTTGGATGCTAATGAATTTGAATCAAACGCAAACATTATTGGAGGCGATCAGCCGATCCTTTCCGCCGCAGACGTTACTGCGTGACACGTTTTTCCCGAATCCGAAAACATTTGTGACGAAGACTGTTCTGATGGATTATCGCAAAGGGAATCGGCAGATGTCTCCGTTCGTGGCAAAAGGCGGATCTGGAGTCAACGTGAACCGAACAGGCTTTGTTACGAAAGAATATGAACCGCCGATGATGGCTCCGGAGCGGCCAACGACTGCGGGAGACATTGAGGCGCGTGGGTTTGGCGAAAATGTTTTTTCCAGCAAAACGCCGGCGCAGCGTGAAATGGAGTTACGGGCGCAGGATATGGCGGATCTGATTGCGATGAACACGCGCCGTATTGAGTGGATGTGTTCGCAAACAATGGTTTTCGGGCAATTCCAGGTCGCAGGCTATGCGGACGACGGCAAGACGCAGCTGATTGACACCGTCACATTCAGCGACTGGACGCAAAAAATGATCATGAGCGGATCCGACATGTGGACGAATTTGTCTGCCGACGCATACGGGCAGCTGCAGATGGCGTCGCAGTCGGTATCAAGAGCCGCCGGCATCGTTCCGGATGTCGGGATTATGAGCTTCAAAACGCAAAACTGGTTTATGCAAAATGCCGGCATTAAGGACATTTTGAAAGTACCGAACCTGAGTAACTTGTCCATGATGAACCTGGCTCCGCGCATTACGTCGCCGGGCGTTGTAAGAATCGGCATGATTGAAAGTTTGAATCTGGAGCTGTACGGCTATGATGGAATTTATCAGGACGATGCCGGAGCAATCCAACAATACATTCCGGACGGGTATGTTGTTATCGGTGCGCGTGGTCGTGGATCACAGCTGTTCGGAGCAGTAACGCAGCTCGAATTTGACGACGTTTATCGTACTTATGAAGGTTCGAACGTTCCGAAAGTTTGGAGCGAGCAAGGAAAAGATACGAAGATGCTGCGCGTCGCCAGCAAAGCTGTTGTCAAGCCGGAAACCACTGACGATTGGTATACTTTGAAAGTATTCTAAACGAAGAAAACGGAGGAAAAACAAAATGGATATTCAAATTTTGCGTTTCAGCGTTCGCCATAACGGTGAAGTGTTTGGGACGGGATCGACGCTGTACGATATGGATGACGAGGTGGCCCGCAAACTGGTAGAGGAAAGCAATGGTGACATTGTTAAGCTGCCGCCGCGTCCGGCCACTCCGGTGCAGCCGCCGGTGCAAGATCCGCCGAAGGATCCGGCAAAGGAAGATAATGCGGGGAAAGATAAAGACGACGGTAAAGGAAAGAGCGGAAGCAAGGGCAAAGGAGATGCTGTCGATAGTGGCAGCGGCGAAACCAATCAGCCGGACGAAGATGGCGCAGGATTACCACTGGTGGATCCTAACGAATTGAAAAAATGAAGCTAAAAGACCTGATGGCAAAAGATATTGACCAGGTCTTTTTTAATGAGGATCAATTTGCCGAAACTCATACGCTGGTGATTGAAGATGTGACCTATAACATACCACTGACGATCGAGCACGACGTGGACGGTGCGATGCAGCATCCGCTAGAAGAGGGATGGATGAACAGCATCACACTGTATTTTTCGGCGAAGATGATCAAGCGGCGGCCGGTGAAAGGGCAGCTGATTGAGTTTGACAAAAAAGACTATGTTGTCGCGGATTGTTTTGACGATTGCGGCTGCTATGAGTTGCGCCTGGAGGTAAACGGACGATGAGCGAGTTGATCGACTTTCCGGGATTTGCGCAAGAAGTTGCAAGGGCGAATGCTCTGCTAAGTCACATCAAAAACGGGGGGCCGAGGGCGATCAACTCGGCCCTAAATCGTACCATTACCGGCGTAAGGACAGACCTGGTGCGCAGCGTGCGTGATAATTATGACGTCAAAGCGTCCGACGTCCGGAATGCAATGCAGCTGAAAAAATCCAATCCGTCGACGCTCACGGCGTCGATCGGCGCGTCTGGTGCGCCGCTGCCGTTGATCAATTTCCGCGTAAAGCCGGCACAGCCTGGCAAGCAAAAGCCGGGAAGCACGCTGCGCGTCAGTGTCAAAAAGAGCGGCGGCAAGCCGATCAAAGGTGCATTTGTGGCGAAGCTCCAGGGCGGCCGTGTCGGCGTCGCGATCCGCGTCGGCAAAGCGCGGCTGCCGCTGAAAGAGCTGCATGGCCCGTCGGTGCCGCAGATGCTCGGCGAAGCGAACCTGGCGACGAATGTTATGAGCAGCGCGCAAGAGCGGTTTTTAAAACGGATTGCGCATGAGGTTGATTGGCTGCTGGAAAAGGGGAAGTAAAATGATTCTGCTGCAGGACGCGCTCGCGCGGCGTGTTGAAGAAATTACGCGCGATTTGACAATGCCGACGGCAAGCGGAGCGAAAGCGCTGAATGTGGTTAGCGGCTTTTTGCCGCCGCCGCGTGAAGGTGATCAGGACGACGAGTTTGCTGTGGCCGTCCGCCTGTTTGAAGGTGATGACGATATGGATCAGATGGCTGATGCGGCGAAAGCGACGGCGAAAGTTGCGATTAAGGTCGTGACCAAGACAAAGGACGTACAGCTAGGCCAGCGGATGACTCTGATGATCATGGAACGGATCCGGAAGAACCTGCACGAATATCCGTTTTTAGAGCAGCGTTACCGGACGATTTTGCCGCTCAAATGGCAAGCTCCGAACGGCGAAACATGGCCGCTGTGGGAAGGATATATGCTGACGACCTGGGTTGTTCCGATGCCGCAGGAAAATTGGGAAGAAGGAGAGACTGCAAACGATGTCTATTAAAGCCGAAGATAAAAAAAATGATAAAAAAGGAAATCTACACCGGGTGTATTGTGGACCGACGCTGCCGCGCCAATATGGCTTGCAGCAGCATGCGGTAATCATCGGCGAGTTGCCTGAACATATGACGCAAGCGGCTGCCGAATGTCCGTCTGTTGAGCAACTGATGGTGCCGATTGCCGAGCTGGCTCCGGTGCGCCTGGCGCTTAAAAATCCGACCAGCTCCGAGAGTTGGCATAATAACGCAATCAAACAGCATTTTTACAAGTAAGGGGGGGCAAACAATGTTTAAACATGGGATTTTTTCGAGCGATGTGCCGACGTCGATCGTGCCGCCGGCGCAGACCAGCGCCGGGATGCCGGTCGTATTCGGTACAGCTCCGATCCACCTTGCCGGCAGTATCGGAGAAAATGGATGCGGGCCGACAAACGTGCCGGTATTGGCGAATGTTTACGGTGATGTGGTGACGTCGCTCGGTTATTCGGATGACTGGAAAAAATACACGCTCTGCGAATTTATGTACAGCCATTTTCAGCTGTTCAATGTTGCGCCGGTGGTATTTGTCAATGTGTTGGATCCGGCGAAGCATAGCAAGGCATTAAAAGATCAAGCGGTTACGCTCGCGCTCGGTAATGGCACGATCGGCAGCGTGTCGCTGGGGACGGACGTTATCCTGTCAAGCATCGTCATCAAGCTGACGCAAGCAGGGCAGCCGCTGGCGCTCGGTACGGACTATACTACAGCGTATGACGCAAGCGGTAATGCAGTGATCACTCGGATGAAAAACGGCGCGATTGCAAACGATACGGCCACGCTGTCGGTATCGTTTACGCAGCTGGATCCGACGATGGTGACAAGCGCTGATATTATTGGCGGTGTTGATGCGGCAACTGGCAAACTGTCCGGATTGGAACTGATCAATCAAGTATTTCCGCGTTTCCGGATGCCGCCAGGGCAACTTGTCGCGCCGCACTGGTCGACGAGGCCGGAAGTGGCTGCGGTAATGGAAGCTAAAGCTGCCGCGATCAACGGTGTTTTTAAGTGTATCGCTCTGTGCGATGCACCGACGGACACGCTGCGCAAATATCAAGACGTGCCGGCATGGAAAAATCAAAACAATTATGTTTTCAACCGGCAGACGCTGTGTTGGCCGCGCGTGAAGCTCGGCAGCCGGATTTTTCACATGTCGACGCAGCAGGCCGGCTTGAATTGCCTGGTAGACAGTACGAACGACGATGTGCCGTATGAATCAGGCTCGAACAAGAATTTGCAAATGGACGGGCTTTGCTTGGAAGACGGGACGGAAGTCATTCTGGACTTGACGATGGCGAATTATTTGAACAGCCAGGGCATCACGACGGCGCTCAATTTTATCGGCGGCTGGAGATTGTGGGGCAACATGACGGCGGCTTTTCCGGCATCCACGGATCCGAAAGATGCTTTTCTCTGTATCCGCCGAATGTTCGACTGGCAGGCAAATACGTTTTTACTGACTTATTGGCAAAAGCTCGACAAGCCGTTGAATCGAGTACTGGTCGAAACGTTTGTAAATAGCGAAAATCTTCGCTTGAACGGACTGACGGCGCGCGGTTTTCTGCTGGGTGGCCGCATGAAGCTGCTGGAAACGGAAAATCCGGTGACAGATCTGATGAATGGCACGATCCGCTTCCATACCTATATGACACCGCCGACGCCGGCGCAGGACATCGAGGATCAGCTGGAATTTGATCCGCAATATCTCAAAACGCTGTTTGGATAAAGGGGGGTAAGACGTGAATTTACCGGAAAATATGATCAACTATGCCGTCTATTTGGACGGCTCGCGACTGATGGGTACGGCCAGTGTTGATTTGCCGTCTTTGGATCAGATTACACAGAAAATTACCGGGGCCGGTATTGGTGGCGAAGTCGAAGCGCCGGTCATGGGACATTTTGCAGCGATGACGCTCGGCGTCAGCTGGCGGACAATCACAAAAGAAGCGATGATCCTAGCGCAGCCAGCGGCTCACGCGCTGGAGTTTCGCGGCAGCCAGCAGGTTTACGATACGGGATCCGGCTTGTATTCTACAGTGCCGGTCAAAGTCATTGTGAAAGCGAGCCCGAAAAAGACGGGCCTGGGGAAAATGGTCGTCGCCGCGCAGACGGACACGAAAAACGAATTTGAAGTCTCATATATTAAAGTCTATTTCAACGGCGAAGAACAAATCGAAATTGATAAATACAACTTCATTGCGCGGATCCAGGGTACTGATTACCTGGCAGCTGTTCGCAATGATCTTGGAATTTAAAAGGAGTGACGAAAATGCCAAGTTTTAAACTGACTAAGCCGGTCGAATACGAAGGGAAAACGTTTGATACGATCAATTACGATCTGGATGCACTCACCGGCGATGATTTGCTGACGGCGGAAATGGAAATGACGACAAACGGGACGATCGCGCCGATCATCGACATTTCGAAAGCCTACCATGCAGGCGTCTTTGCGCGGGCGGCAAAAGTCGATTTTGGTTTTATGCGCAAAATGCCGGCGAAGGATTTTGCACGCGCGACGATGCTGGTGATGAGTTTTTTCGGCGGCTCGGACTTGTAGATAAGCGCCTGGGCGATTTGATTCGCGGTTTGTGCATGGAATTAGCGCAAAATACCGAGGATCGACTTGAATTTTTCGTAAAAATGGAGCTAAAAAAGATGCTTTTATGGCTTCATTTTGTGCGAAAATCGTCCAAAAAGGAGGGCTAAAAATGGCGAAAATCTATCAAATTGCCTTTGAATTGGCCGGAAAATTGGGTTCAAACTTCAGTCAAACGTTTCTTTCGGCGCAAAAATCGATCGCAAATGTGGACGGACAGATCCGAAAATTGACGGCAAATCAGGGCAAAATTACGCAATTTGACGCCATGAAGCGCGAACTGGTTGCAACGGAACGCGAATACAAGGCCGCACAAGACAAAGTAAAAGCCCTAGCTAACGAAATGAAGACCGCCGAAACGCCTACAAAGGCGTTGACGCGGTCTTTTGAACAGGCAAAGAACGAAGCTGCAAAGATGAAGGATAAAGTCGATCAGCAGCAGGCGACGCTCGGAAAAGTGCGGGCCAGCCTAAAGGAAGCCGGCGTCGCGACGACGGATCTGGCAGCGCAAAACCGAAAGCTCGGCCAGGAAATCGGGCGATTGAACCAGCAAAAATCCACGTATGCAGCCTTGCAGGCGCACGCAGATAAATTCAAAGCGTCGAGTGTATCGGCGTTTAAATCGGTTGCGGGTGCCGCAACGGCCGCAACGGTTGCCTTGTCTGGCTATTATGCGACGGCTCTCGGTTTTGCAAATGGCGTCATGGAAAAAGCCGCGAAAGCTCGCGGAGCTAACGCGAAGTTGGGGATCGGCATCGAGGCGTACCAGGAACTGCAGTATGCAGCGAAAATGAGCAACGTCGCGGCCGATGACTTCGACGGCTGCATGAAAAAGATGGTTGTATCGCTGGCAAAAGCCGAAAACGCCTTTAAAGAGAAAAAACTGGGGCCGAAGGGCAACCAGGAGGTCATCAAAGAGGCGAGCGGCTTGAACCTGGCGCTGGAACAGATTGGACTGTCCGCGCAGGAGCTGAGTCAGATCGGGCCGGATCGGGCGCTGATGAAAATTGCCGGTGCTTTGAGTAATGTGAAAGATCCGGCGGAAAAGACGCGTCTGGCGGTGGCTCTGTTCGGGAAAGAAGGTTTGGCGATGATGCCGCTTTTGAATCAAGGAGAAGCCGGCCTGGCGTCATTCCGTGAGGAGGCGAAAAAGCTCGGCCTGGTGCTCGACGAAACGACAGTAAAGCAGGCAGCGGCCTATGGCAAGGTGAAAAAGCAATTCGGCAATACAGTCGACGGCGTTAAAAATATCATCGGCGCAGCGATTTTACCGGCGCTGACAACCGGCGCGCAAGAATTAACTGATCTGATCAAAATGAACCAGGGCGACGTCAAACAGTTTGCATCGCAATTCGCAAATGGGTTGAAAGCATGCATCCCGTACACGATCCAGTTTATCAAGGGCGCGAAAGAGGTTGCCGTGGTCGGCATCGGCATTGCGAAAGGATTGGCGTATGCGGTAGGCGGGTTTGACAAACTGGCCTGGGTACTTGGCGCGATCATTGGAATAAAGGCAGCGACTGCGTTCTACCAGATGGGGCAGAATATGGTTGCAATGGGCCGCGATGCAGTCAAATTGTATAGCATTATGCGCAATGTATCAGGCGCGACGAAACTGTGGGCAGGCGCCCAGGCGGCGCTTAATTTCATTATGGCGGCCAATCCGATCGCACTGATCGTGATCGGCGTGGTGGCAATCGGCGCGGCGATCTTCTACGTGGTAAAACACTGGGACGATTTCAAAGGTTATATCCAGCGGTTTTGTCCCTGGATGATTTCGGCTGTATCAACGGCGGTCGATGCGGTACTGGCCGCGTGGGAATTTTTTAAAAGCGCCGGCGTTGCGATATTTGAGGCGTATGTCGCTTATATCAAGATGGCGTGGGGCGTGGTAAAAAGTGTTTTAACCGGCGATTGGGACGGCGTGCTGGCGAGCGTGACAGTGTTCGTCGATAACATCAAAGGAATTTTCGCACCGTTTTTCAATTGGGTATCTGATAAATGGCAGTCCATGAAAAACGCTTTTTCCTCGATGCCGACGCCAACGGGCGGCGCTCCTGGTATTAGAATGCATGCCGACGGCGGCATATTTGATCGGCCGCATCTTGGTATGGTTGCCGAGGCGGGCGAAGAGGGTATTGTGCCGATTAAAAATCGGACACGCGGCCTACAGGTGTTGGCGCAAGTGCAAAAGCGTCTGGGCGTCGAGCCGCCGGTGCAGCCGGTGCAGGTGATGGCTTCAAAACAAGGAGCTGCCGGCAGTATGCAGGTAACATATGCGCCAAATTATCAGATTATCGGCGCAGATCCGGAAAAGGTGGCGGAAGTCGCGCGCAAAGATCGCGAAGATTTCGAAGCGCAAATGGAACGGTATGAGGCGCAGAGGGCGAGGGTTGCTTATTAGTATGTACACGACAAAGCAAGGCGATATGTGGGACGGAATCGCTTATAATATTTACGGCGACGAGCGCCGCATGGACGTCCTAATGGCGGCAAATCCGGCATGGATCCGCACAGTGGTCTTTTCGGCCGGCGTAGTGCTGCAGGTGCCGGATGTCGCTCCAAACGTGACGCAGAACCTGCCGCCGTGGAGGCGGTCGTGAGTACGGCGCGGCAAAGTTGGCTGGATGTGATCTACAATAAAACCAGTATTACGGCCGACCTTGCGCCGCACTTAAAAAGCTGGTCATATACGGATAATCTGAGCGGCCAGGCAGACGATCTGCAGATCACGGTCGAAGACCGGGCGCAGCTATGGCAGGGCAACTGGTTTCCGAGCCGTGGCGATACGCTGACGGCGACGATCCGGCGTAAAAATTGGAACAAAGACGGTGAGGATAGTCAGCTGCCGCTCGGCCGGTTTGAAATCGACGAAATCGAGGTCGGCGGGCCGCCGGCGGAAGTCAAAATCAAGGCGCTTTCGGTGCCGCAGTCGTCTCCACTTAAAGGCCAGAATAAACACCGGGCCTGGGAAAAAACAAAATTATCGGTGATTGCAAGGGACATTGCTGCAGGTGTGGCAATGTCCCTTGTTTATGATGTGACTGATGATCCGCATTATGACCGGATCGAGCAGACCGAAGAAACAGACCTGGAATTTTTGCACCGGATATGCAAAGAGGCCGGTCTGGCGCTCAAAATATCTGATCTGCAAGTCGTGATTTTCGATGCCGCAAAATATGAGCAGGCTGAACCGACGCTGATGATCGATAAAAAGCAGTATACCTTCCTGAGCTACAGCGGAAAATCGACGATCAACGAGGTTTATCATAGCTGCACGATCAAATACAAGCAGCCGAAAAGCAAAACGACGCTGACGTATACCTTTACGCCGCCAAATCCTCCGCCGACACAGCGGACCCTGGTGCTGCGCGAACACGTCGACAGTCTGGCCGAAGCAGAGCGCAAAGCAAAAAAGGCGCTGCGCGAGAAAAATTCGGCGTCCGACACGTATGGTTTTACGATTGCCGGCGCGCTGGATGTATGGGCCGGAATGACGGTGACGCTAAAAAATTTCGGCGCGTTTGATGGCAAATGGTTGGTCACGCAGGTTTCGCATAGCCAAAGCGGTGGTCATAAAGTGGCGGTGCAGCTGCGCCGTTGTTTGGAGGGATATTGATGCAACCTGATGCGGCTAAAATATTAAGCAGCTTGTTTCGAGTTGGCCCGGTGACAAGCATTGACGATGTGGGCCAGCGCGTCCGCGTGACGTTTGGCGATATGGATAATCTGGTTTCGCCCTGGTTGCAGGTAGCCTGTCGCGGATCCGGACAAGATGACGAATACTGGATGCCGGACATCAATGACCAGGTGCTTTGCTTGATGATGCCGACCGGAAATGCCGAGGGTTATGTGCTGTGCAGCGTGCGCGGCAATACTCCGAAAGCCGGCGCGGTCGGAAAGCGGTATGTGCGATTTGCCGACGGCTCCGAAGTGGAATTTGATCGGGCCAGCGGTACGCTGACGATAATCACGACAGGGCCGGTCAATATCACGGCAGCCGGTAACGTCAACGTGACCGGCGATGTGATAGCTGGCGGCGTGTCGTTGAAAAATCATACACACGGCGGCGTCGTATCTGGAGGCGGAAGTACCGGAAAACCAAATTAAAGGGGTGGGAGGATGTCGATCGGAGTGATCAGTGGGGCTACTCCCACTGAGAAAATTGAAATTGCGTTCGAAGTTTATTTCCAGTCGGCGACGCAGACAAACTCTGCTTTGACGGAAATGATTGCATCGAAAGCGGGCGCGGTTGGCTTAACGAATGCGTACAATACGGTATTAAATGCCAGTAATACAGCTGCAGGATCGAAAGACAAGAATCGCGTCATGACGTTCACGCAGTTTCAGCGGTCAGCTGATGGCCGATGGGCCACGCATGAGATTATCGGGCAGCGAAAGCCGATCCTGGAGTTTTTAGGGCCGGGGCTGGAGACGATCAGTTTTAATGTGATGCTCATGACCTCACTCGGCGCGGATCCGCTGACGGAGGCAAAGAAATTTCGAAAATTGCGCGATGCTGGTGCGGTCTGCGATTTCGTTTTAGGAAACGCCCCGGTGGGCGAAAACAAATGGGTTGTGCAGAAAGTCTCCGAGGCGCACAGCCATTTTGACGGAAAAGGCAATGTCATTGTCGCAGATCTGTCGCTGACACTCTCCGAATATATCGCGGATCCGGACGGAGGTGCGATATGAGTGAATTACTGCTTGATACGAGGGAACAATTTGTGATCAACTTCGCGCCGACGGAAACAGATGAAATCATGCAAAATGTCCGGATGATCATCCTGTCGGCCATGCAGACCTGCCCGATGCATCGCAGCTTTGCCTGGGATGGCGGCATACTTGATCGGCCGATCAATGTGGTGCAATCGATCCTTGGAGCGCGCCTGATCTCAGCAGTCAATCAATATGAGCCGAGAGCAGAACTGACGGGCGTGACATTTGCCGGCGATGGCGCAAGCGGTTTGATGATGCCGATCGCGAAAGTGAGGATCAAAAATGCTCAATAATTTACCTGATATAAGTTTTACAACGAAGGATCCGGCGCAGATTGAAGCGGAAATGCTTGCCGCTTACCAGGCGCAGACCGGAACGACGCTCGCGACGGCCGATCCGCGCAAGAAGCTGCTGCAGGCGCAAGTGCCGATCATCGTCGGCCAGCGTGCCGCGATCGATTACAGCGCAAAAATGAACCTTCTGGCATACGCCAAGGGGGATTTTTTGGATCATATCGGCGCGGAGCTGGACTGCAGCCGACTGCTGAGCTCGCCGGCGCTCATGACGGAGCGTTTTACTTTAAGCGCCGTGCAAACTTCGCCGTATTTGATTCCGAAAGGGATCCGTGTGACGGTTGGAGACAATGTGTTTTTTTCGACGGTGGCTGATACGTTGGTGCCGGCTGGTGCGCTGACGGCTGACATTACGGTGCAGTGCATGACGAGCGGAGTGGCAGGAAACAATTACGCGCTTGGAACGGTGGCAACACTGGTCGATCCGCTTCCGTATGTTGCGAGCGTAACCAATACAACGGTAAGCAGCGGCGGCGTCGATGTGGAAGAGGACGATGCATATCGCGAGCGGATCCATGAAGCTCCGGAAAAATTTTCCGTGGCGGGGCCGGAGGGTGCATATAGCTATTGGGCGAAAACGGCGTCCAGCACGATTATCGACGTCGCCGTTACGTCGCCGAGTCCTGGCGTTGTGTCGCTTTATCCGTTGGTAAGCGGCGGAAACCTGCCGACGCCGGATCTTTTGAACGCGGTAGCAGCGATCTGCAGTGATCGGAAGGTGCGGCCGCTGACGGATAATGTCCAGGTGGCGGCTCCGACCGGCGTCAATTACAACATTGATGTGACGTATTGGATTGCGCAAAAAGACGCGACGATAGTGTCGACGCTGCAGTCGGCGATCCAGCAGGCTGCGCAAAATTATATTGCATGGCAGCGCTCAAAGCTCGGCCGCAGTATTGATCCATCGCAGCTGATCTTTCTTATGAAACAGGCCGGCGCAGAGCGTGTGGCGGTAAGTGCACCGGTCTATCAGGCGCTGACGTTGGCGCAGGTAGCGCAAGAGCAGACGGTGTCGATCAAATACGGAGGTACTGAATGATGAACACGCTCGACACAGTCAAGCTGATCGACGTCGTGCCGCCGAGTATCGCCGGTGATCCGCAGGTGCAGGGAATTTCCGCCGCCGTATCGCCGCAGCTGCAGCAAGTCAGTGCGCAAATTGACGATTGTTTGATCATGCCGCGCATCGATCAGCTGCCGGAAAATATCGTCGACCTGCTTGCATGGCAAAAGCACGTCGATTTTTACGATGTTACGCTGTCAATCGATCAGAAGCGCCAGCTGGTCAAAGCGTCAATCGAGGCGCACCGGCACAAAGGGACGCCCTATGCGGTGGAATTGGTTGTAAATGCGATTTTTGGCGACTCGGTGGTGCAAGAGTGGTTTGAGTACGGCGGCAAGCCGTTTTATTTCCGAGTGATCAAAATAAAAGGCCAGGTGACGGCTGATATGTGGCCGCGCCTGGCTGTTGCCGTCAATTCGGTCAAGAATGTGCGCTCCTGGCTTGAAGGGGTATCACTCTCACGAACTATTAACAGCAAACTTTACTTAGGTGTAGGCCAAAGCATCCATAAAAAGATAGATATTTTTCCTGTTGCTTTCCGCATGCCTGACATATCTAGTCGGCAATATTTGGGTGGAGCTATAAATGTACATAAAAAAATAGGGATGAGGTGATCATATGCCAAACTGGTCAGGAGGAATCCTTACAACCAAAGGACAGGCATTACAAGCGAAAGTAGATGCGGGTCAAACGTTGCTCACACTTACGAAAATGAAGATCGGTTCTGGTGTCCTTCCGACAGGACAAACATTGCAAGGGCTCAATGATTTAGTTGCACCGGAGATGATTGTGCCAATAAGTGCTGTTTCAGCAGAGGGTAATGTATCGACCATAACTGGTGTTATAACAAATGCGGGACTAACTAATGGTTTTAACGTCCGTGAACTTGGGGTTTTTGCTCAAGATCCAACTTTGGGCGAAATATTATATTCCATCACTACAGACTCAGCACCAGATTATTTTCCACCAGAAGGTGGAGCAATAACGGTGTCTGAAGAATTTAATTATCATATTACAGTTAGTAATGCATCAAATGTTACAGCAGTTCTCAATTCAAGCGGATTAGTAACTGTAAGTATTTTGCAACAACATAATAGTGACCCGAACGCACATAGCGAAGCAATAGCAAAACATAATAGTAGCCTTAATGCACATGCTGGACTATTGCGTCTATGGCAGCCCATACGCGCCTATGTTGCTGGTGATATTTGTTACTCACCTACAGGTGCAAGTTATAAACGGTTTGAATGTACGGTAGCGGGTACAAGTGGAGCTACTGAACCGACATGGCCAGCAGTGGGTAGCACGATTGTTGATGGAACGGTAACTTGGAAAGTAGTCGATATAAAGAACTTTCTCCCATTAGCTGGTGGAATGGTAACAGGAGATGTCTTAGGAATAACAGCATCGCAGCTTGATAACAGTAAAAAACTGGCGACTACTGAATTTGTGAAGAAAGCGGGATTACAGTTAGCCGCAACAGCGCAATATACCGCTGGCCCAATCACACTATCAGCAGCACAAGCAGGGCAACTCATTGACTTGGCTTCTGGGTACACCGGAACAATTACCTTACCTGCTGCAGCATCTATTCCCGATGGATCTATTTACTATTTTTGGTCTGGGGCAAATGTGGCTGTACCAGTTCAGCGGTCTGGATCAGATACCATATATGTAAATAATTCTACTGTCACATCAATTAATTTAAATAGCGGCGATTCACTTATTTTAATGAAAACAGGTGCAGTAGGTGTGGGAGCTTGGATTGCTATTGGCGGTACTGCACGATTACCATTTATATCACAATTCGGCAGCAGCATAACTGGCAATGGCTATCAAAAACTACCGAGTGGGTTAATTTTGCAATGGGGAACAGCTGCTATTGTATCGGGTGGAGCAGTAACTTACCCAATCGCTTTTCCGAATGGTGTGTATTGGTTTGTGCCAGCGGTAACAGCGGTAATTAATTTTAATTCTGCATACGCGAGTGCTGCGGCAGCTCCTGGGTTAGCAAGCACTATTGTATATCATGGGGGTGGAACAACCCCGTACAATATCTCTTGGATGGCGATTGGGAAATAAGGGGGTAATAGGATGGTAAAAGTACATTATGACCAAGTTGGTAACATATCAGGGTATTACCCTAATAGCATTGAATATTCATCTATTCCAGAACCGTATATTGAAATAGATGACCAAGCACACCGGGATTGCTTTAATAATCCTGGACTTCGAAAAGTTGATCCTATAAATAAGGTAATTGTAGTTTATATGCCTCCTGCACCGACAGAAGAAGAATTAAAACAACAAAACCTAACTGCTCTCGATGCAGAATATCAGCCACGCTTTGCAGAATTATCGCAAGCTTTAGGTATGGCAACACTGGCAGATAGTACTGATTTAATCGCCAGTATAAAAGCTGACTACGCAAAGTTGAAAGCTGAATATAATGCAAAGCGAGGTGAGATAAATAATGGCTAAACGATGTTTCGTGTGTGGGGCTAAAGAAAACGAGGGTAAATGTACAAATCAAGATTGCAGTCGTAGCAAGTAGGAGCCGAGGGGCTCTATTTTTATTTTGGGGGTGGGGTATGGGTGAAAAGGCCGTAAGCGATAGCGCCTTAAGTGAGTTATTTGATTTAATACGCCAAAATACAGAAGCGATTCACAAAGTTGACAAAAACGTAGTTGCTTTACAAATTAAGATCGAGGAAAAAGATAAGGTATGTCAAAAACACGATGATATAGAGGTTATCCAAAATAACCGCCTTGCATCTTTAGAGCTATGGCGCGCAAGTCAATCTGGTGTATGGGTATTTGCGTGGAAGATTGCGCCGCTGGCTGTATCTTGTGTGGCAGTTTATGCTGCTCTGCGTAAGGGAGGTTAACGGGATGAAATGGTTAACTGACCACATTTCTATAGTGGCAATATCAATTACACTTATAGGGCTAATCTTTGTATTTTTATCATGGGCCGTTGGCTATTATGCTAACGGCCTTTATGGTTCCAAATTTGAACTTGCAAGTTGCTGGCAGGGATTAGCTGCTATTGGTAGCCCTGGCTTGTTGGGGCTACTGAAGTGGATAATTGACAGCTTTGCAAACTCTGCAAAAAATAAAATGCCTGGGGAGGATTCATAATGGACAAACAATTCCACCAACTCGCTCCACGAATCGCCTTAAAATTAATGCCTGAAGAATTTCAGGCTTTTTTTATTGCCGATGGATACAAGGAATCCCAAATCTCAATTGATGCTGATCTTCCAGACATGGTGGATCATGACAATATCACGATTAATGCTGAAATTCACCATGCACACAGCTATAAATTAGAAAAGTTAGAAAACGGTACTTATCATTGGTTAGATGGTGATGCACTCGAACGCCTAAAAGGCTTATGCGCTGATGTACACGATTTTTATGCAGAGGGCAGGTTTGATATGGTGCGTTACTGCCTTGCAAAAATGACTCACTATAGAATCGATTCTATGACATATCCTCACAACCATAGAGGCAAGCCTTGGAGTACGTACCATACTAAATTTGAGGATGAATTAGGGGCATTTATTATCCATAACCAAAATAAAATTGGTGAATTAATTTTCCAGCCTTACGCCGACATTTACAAAGGCGCACGTCAAACGGCTCTTACTGCATGGGAAGAAGGTTTAGTAATCGTTGAACAGTTAGAAAAAGGTATACCGATGACAGAAGAGCAGAAATTACATATTTGCCGTACATGTATTAAAGGCATTGGTGACTTATGGACTACGCTATGGAATGAAATTAATAGAAAGAAGGTGTAAGGTTTGTTGAAATGGCTAACAGATAGTTGGCAAGTACGAATAAAGGAGGATTTTAATAATGAGAGGTATTGACGTATCAGAAAACAACGGTGTAGTCGATTGGCAAGAGGTAGCCGATGCAGGTATTGAGTTTGTAATGATTAGAAGCTCATACGGTTTAAATTCAAAAGATAGTATGTTTACTATAAATGTTAACGGTGCTCACGCTGTAGGATTGAAGGTTGGTGCATACCATTACAGTTATGCTTTATGCCAGGAAGATGCTATTCAAGAAGCTAAAAACTGCCGAGAAGTTATCGACAATGCCGGAGTATTGCTTGAACTTCCTGTATTTTTTGACATGGAAGATGCTGACGGTTATAAGTCGCGCCACGGAATGCCAGAAGATATTACAGAAATATGTCGTGCTTTTATCGATAATCTTGATCTAGATTGCGGTGTATATGCGTCTTATTCTTGGCTTACAGATAGAATCGATTGGCAGTCGCTTGGTTGTGCTGTATGGAATGCACAATGGGGTGATATAGACGATATTAAGGGCTATATGTGGCAGTTTACTGATAGTCTCAATATTAACGGTCAAATATTTGACGGAAACGAATACTACGAAAAAAATAAAAAGGAGATGTGAAAATGGAAAATTACACTAGTGAACAATTGGCGACTATGACTCAGGAGCAATTAACAGGAATCATCCTGCAAGCTCAAGCAGAAACAGTTGTAAAAAGTGATAACAAAGAGGCAATTGATCAAGTAAAAACAGTAATTACGAATTTAGAAACTATTGGTGCTGAACTATTCGAATCTGAAATTACCGCACTAAAAGGAAAATTGGCCACGTTGGAAGCGCAGGCCATAGAAACAGTTAAAGAAGAACTTCAAAAGGCTGAAACCGAGGCCGTTAGTTTTTACGATAAGTACCGTACTGAAATAATTGTTGTAGCTGCAATCGTATTAGTTCACTTACTTGGAAAGGTGGGTTTCTAATGATCGATAAAAAATATATAATTGTTTCCGTGGCTGTCATAATCGCATTTTTAGCGGGTTTGTTTGCAGGGGTTAAGTATCTAGCCCCTGCTCTTACAACGACTAACAGCGTATCAAATACAGTCGAGAAACAGCCAATATACATCACTGGGCAGACAGTGAAGGAAACTGAATTGCAGTATGTTAAAGGCGAAACAGTATATTTACCTGCTCCTGCAAGCAATACGGAACTAGTTACACCAGTTAACAAAGATACACCTGGTGCAGTAGCAACGAAATTAGATGGGAAGTTCAATATTGGCAAACCTGATTTTGTTTATCAAGTGAATGGGAAAGTTGGTAAATTCACAAAAACAGACGATGAACAATATATTTTTGATAAGGGTATGTTAGATTTAAAACAGACAAGTACAATAAAAATACAAGCCGAGATTCCTACTATTGATCTCACACGCCATAACGTAATGACAGTTGGTGCAATGTTTACTAAGGGTAAGATTGAACCTGGAGCAGGATACACAGGTAGTATGAGTAAAGTAGGTGCTTACCAACTTGCCGGCAGTCAATCGGCTGCTTACGTTGGGGCGGGATTTAAGTTTTAAAAGTTCCCAGGGAGGACAATAGAAATGTAGTGATAGTTATCCACACAAAAGCGCCGTCTTACCTTAATTGGTAGGATGGCGCTTTTTTAATTAAAGTATTAGCTATTTCATTGATCCGTGCCCCACTGCGTATTACAATGGGGGCAAATGCTATTGTTTTTATCTTTTATTACCTTATTACAATGAGAACAGAGAGTGGTGAATTTATAAGCAATTGAAATTATAACTGCAATGAGTCCGAGGATGATAGTTAATATAGGGAATTGTCTATAAAGTGCCATGAGAGCAAGTAGACCAGTTGCAATTAATGCCCACTTAATTCCTCCAAGCAACTTGGTTGTAATGTAAAGAATGACTCCAAGCGTGACCAAGCCAAAAAACGCACCAGCAGCATAGCCAAGTAATTCCATTGTTATTTCTCCTTTCATAAGACAGGGGATTGATAATGTATAATTACCGTAAATACCATCATATTCCTGCAAAGAACAAAAAATACAATAAGTAACGGTAAGGGTATGTTTACATATTGTTATATCCTCCTTACTCTAATTGAGTGGGAGGATTTTTTTGTTTTTTCATGATGAATTGGTAAAATTCTTATTTAATAGAGGGAAAATCTGTAATAACAGCGTATTTATTATATAATAATTATAGATTAAGGATGGTGTTTTTTATGGTCGAAGCTTTTAATATTTCAATTCAACACGATACTAAAATTCATGTTGATAGTCAGGATATTCGTGAATGGTTAAAGCAATCGCTAAAAGACAAAGATATTGAAGTGATTGGTTATTCAAGTAAGGAAAGTTGTATATTTTCTTATGGTACTATTGTCAACGGGTATATGGAAATTCAAGCCTCTTTTTCTGTTAGTGCGGAATTTATAAAGGACAACCTTGTTCAAGAAGACGGCGCGCTTAAGGTTGTAAATATTGCTAAGAAATCATTGTAAGCAAAAGACGTCTACCTAAAAATGGTGGGCGGCTTTTTGTTTCGTTAAAAGTATTTTTAAAATGTTGGATGCCATTAAGTATCCAAATAATATAATAAGTAGGTGTTATTTTTGGAAGAATTGATTGCTTCAATAGAAAAATCTCTAGACAGTAAAAATTGGTATGCAGCATTAGCTGTAGCGCTAATTTTGCCGGACATTTGCGGGAAAAATGACAATCCTAAAAAAAGTTCTAGTGAAAGATATAAATTATGGTTCGATACATATGTTAAGCGTTGTTATATGATACAGGAAAGCATTGGGTCGGCAAGTATTTCCGGTGGTGATTGTTATGCTATTAGATGCGCGCTGTTGCATGAATTTAGCGAAGATTTATCAAGTCATAAAGCAAGGCAAATTTTGGCTAAATATAAATTCTGCAGTCCCAATGCTAACTTTTCTTATTCGTTCAAAATAAAAGAATCCGGTTGTGAGATAGCGATAAGAGTAGATGAATTTTGTAATAATATATGCATGGGCGTAAGAAAATGGATAGAAGAATCTAAAAGTAAAATGAGTGAAAATCAACAGTTTGTTAAAATTCATGAGTAATCAAGTATAGCTTTCGCCATAAATTTCATATTTACACAATCGAACAAATGTTCTAAAATGCATTTAAGAGGTGTAATATGAACAATTACAAAGTTTTCGTAGAAGTAACAGCAAGGCATGATTTACAAGGGAATATTCGCCCATTATCAATAAAATGGGAAGATGGGCGGGTATTTGAAGTTGATCGGCTCCTAGATGTTCGCCAAGCAGCATCATTAAAAGCTGGTGGTATGGGAACGCGGTATACTTGCAGGATATGTAATAAGCAGGTTTATTTGTTTTGTGATCAAGGGAAATGGTTCATGGAACGGAAATAGGAAAACTCCCTATAAGTTAGGGAGTTTTTTTATGCTGGCTTTTTAGATTTTCTAGGTGCTTTTTTCTTATTTTCAGCTTTTACAGCATCCATACTAGCTTGTAGTGCCGACATTAAGTCTAGGTATCTAGGTGTAGGATCGGCAGACTTGATAAATTCTTCATTACCAGCCTTATCTTCAATCATTTTGATAACCTGTTTTTGGTACTCATTCTCATATTTAGTCGGATCGAATTCTGTTATTAAGGTATCAATTAGCGTCCTAGCCATACCTAATTCTTTATCGGATAGTTGTACATCCGTAGGAAGGTAAGAATCGAGTTCCTTTGCAGGGACAATTTCATCCGCAAAACGCATTGTTGATAGTGTGATAATTTGGTCAGTTGGTCGTATTGCTGCTAAATATTCCTTATTACGGAGTACGAATTTAGCAATACCTACTACATTGGCTTCAGTCATTCCCTTCAGCAGTAGGGCATAAGCTTTCCCAGCTCCTTGATCGGGTACCAGGTAATATGAGCTGTCATAATACCGATTGTCGATTTCAGTAAGTTTTACAAAATCAGATATTTCGATTATGCGACTAGCTTTAGGGGATATGGCCTCTAAATCACTTTCTGAAATAATAACGTAACGGTCAGGGGATACCTCGTAACCTTTAACGATCTCACTCATTGGTACTTCCGCGCCATCGCCAGCAACTTTTTTGTATTGTATTCTGCTAAAGTCACTTTTTCGTAGCTGATTAAAACTAATAGCCTTGGAGCGGGTAGCCTTATACAAAGTTACTGGTACATTAACGAGTCCAAACGAAAGCATACCTTTCCACATTGATTTCATAATCCCACTCCTTTCTATAAATTAGTTTACATAATAATGATTATTATATCATAGAAGGTGGGTATAATCATGGGGTAAATAATAGAAGAGTCGCCTACCTAATTGGTGGACGACTCTTTTTTGCGAAATGATATTCTATATTCCTGCTTTTTCTCAAGTAAGTTACTAAAGTTCAGTAATTGTATTTTTACAAGGAAGAGAAAACTCTTCTTCTTTTTATTGTTTTTCTTTACTTCTGCGTATTCTAGGATATCAATTTTCCCTAGTCGTTCTTGGTGTTGCATTTGTCTTATGATTGTATCGTGTGTTTCAGTGGTGTAAATTGTATCTTTTTTAAGACCTTTTAAAAGTTTTTTGAGTTGATTAATAAAAAAACGTTCTCGACCCGTAAATAAGATAAATGGAATCGCTAAGATTGTAGGATACGTACCGATAAAGTTAGGTTTATTCTCTATTGAATATTTTCTTGTAACAACAAAAATCAAGCTTTTTCTGTTATAGCATAGGGAGTAAAGGAGTTCGAGAGCAGTAAGCAAAATAAGGATTATTTGCCAAAAGCTTAAACCATCAATAAAAATAGCTAATTCGTACATAAATGCCCCCATATGATAATTACTTTTCCTTTTTACGCCACTCGATTTCATAACCAAGCACATTTGCAATACGGAGTACCTTCCAGAATGGAATATTACCTTGCTTTAGCTGCCTTGTTACGGTCTGTGGTGTATCTACAGTACCGTATTTTTCATTTAATTGACGAATCGTATCAGATACATTTGACCCTGCACCAGCTATGTATTTCTTTATTTCAAATTCAATCTCTCGCGCTTCTTCTTCGGGAACTGAATCCATTTTAGGCATAAACATCCCTCCTGTGAATAGAATAACAAATTTAATTAACTTTGTAAATAATTTTATTAAAGATGATTAAAACATTATTGACTTTATAATTAACTTAGATTATAATTTAATTAAAGATGATAATAAGAACACGGAGGCGCTAATCATGTTAAAATGCTATACACCGGAAATGGGCGAAAAGGAGCCAACAACTATAGAAATTAGAAAACGTGGTAATCTAGCATTAATCAAAACAGTTCCTATTGAAATATCAGCTATGAGAGGCCATTATGGTGGATGGTATGTAAGGACTAAACAACAACTCAAAGGGCGCGGCATCCGGCAAACTGGCGAAGGAACTTACCGTATTACTGATTTGGCATTTGAAAAGCTACAAGCCGCCAATGATATAAAAATGAGATGTTTACTCGATTAGATCAGAGTGACAGCCTTTGGGCTGGTAATGCGGCAAGCGGGGTCACAAGCCCGCAATGAGGAGGAATTGAGAAATATGACAAAGACAGAATTAGAAATTATTACTGAAATCTTAGAGGAATACGCTGTAGCACATGGATATTATCATGCAGCTGCAAACGCTGATATAGCAAAGTTACAGGAGGGAACCGAGAATATAAATTCCATGAAATCAATGGGAAGCCAGACTGTTGTAATTGTTGATTTAATGGAGAGATTAGGAATTAATAATGCAAAACAATTAAGGGCTGAATTTACAAGAAAAGGCTATGAACGGTATTCAAAAAATCAAAGCACAGGCACAGAGGAACAGGCTTAACCGCCTGTTCTAATTTTAAGGGAGTGTTGAAAATGACCAACTCCGTTAAAATATGTAAAGCTAATTATAAAGATAATTGCCATAACTGCCCGTTACGTCCTTCATGTTGTCGACCAGTAGGACCAGGAAGAGAGGCATACGATGAATGGGTTTTAGAAAAAGAGAATTTAGCAGATAAAATTTTAGCCGTCAACTAAGGCGGTTTTTCTTTGTAAAATAATACAATACTTTATTGACGATACGTATTATACGTGTTATAATATAAATGTGGTAAGGGAATAGGGGGATTCAGAAAATGCCAATGACGCCGAGGGAAATGGTTAAATTGCTTGAAAAGAATGGTTTTGACTTAATAGGAAGTAATGGCTCTCATAGAAAATATTTTAACAAGCAAACTAATAAAACAACAATTGTTCCTTATCACAATAAAGAACTAAAAAAAGGTACAGAGCAAAAAATATTAAAAGATGCAGGGTTAAAATAGACCCTGCATCTTAGGAGGGTTATATATGGCAAAACATTTTTATCCTGCGGTTTTTCATCAAGAAGATGTGGGTTATTCAGTGTTTTTCCCAGATTTAGAAGGATGCAATACAGAGGGGGATACTTTAGAAGAAGCTTATGAAATGGCTTTTAATGCATTAGGTTTATACTTAGAGGGTATTTCAGAGTCTAAATATCCTGCAAAAACAAACCCCAAAGATATCAAATTAGAAGAAAATGAATTTGTGGCAATCATTGAATTTGACTTGTTATCTTATAAGAAAAAGAATGATACAAAAGCTGTTAAGAAGACATTAACCATTCCATCATGGCTAAATGAATTAGCAGAAGAAAATCATGTTAACTTTTCAGGGGTATTACAAACAGCCTTAAAGGAACATTTAGGGTTAAATTCTGATAGCCGACAGTAAAGGATATGAAGATAATTAATGAAGATTGTATAAAGTAGCCGCTAATTTAGGGAAATGCCAAATGACACATTGTATTTAAAATCTGATGTATTAACGCGACTAGAACCGTCCAAATAGGACGGTTTTTAGGTGAGTAATAGATGGTTAATTGCTTGGGGTGTTCCTTTATTTACATAGTTATATTTGTCATGTTTATTTACCTATGCTATGAACAAGCCTTGGTCAATCGGGCAATTTGCGAGTCATGGCTGTATTCGTATGCGGAATAAGGATGTGGAAGAATTATTTGAGTGGGTCCCAATTAATACCCCTGTGCGTATTGAGGGGCGTAAAATAAAGGTGGAGCGCACTTTGAAATTTCAGATGTCCGGTTCTGATGTTGCTTTACTGCAAATGAAATTAAAAGAGATCGGTTACTTTAACGGACGGGCAGATGGAATCTTTGGAAGCATTACGAAACAGGCCATTGAAACCTATCAAACAGAACATAATATGGAAGTTACGGGTATAGTAACGAAGCAAATGGCAGAGATATTAGGCATTTAAAACCTTGTTTTTTGACTAATTGCCAAAAATATAGTATAATCTCTACAATGCCGAATCCATAACAGGTACGGGGGAACCAATAAATATACAGGGGATAATCCGCAAATGCGGAGGGGCGCGTTCTCAATTCTCTCTTTTCCCTATCCCGACAGCTAACCCCGGAGGCTGACGAATTCTGAGCAAATAGTTATGAATTAACTATCTCAGGGTCGTTTAAAAGAGAGGTGGACAAATTGAAAAAATTCCATGTATTAGCAGCATTGATTTTTTGTATGCTGCTGAGTAGCGTTGTCGCTTTTGCCGCACCAGGGGACAAGCTTATTAAGCTAGGTATGCGCGGTGAAGATGTACAAATGGTGCAAAAATCACTTTTAGAAAAAGGTTTCTACGTCGGTGAGATTGATGGTGTTTTTGGTAACGCAACACTAAAGGCAATAAGAGATTTTCAAATTAGCAATGGATTAGTAGCAGACGGAGTTGTTGGTAAGGAGACCTTAATGTATTTAGGGCGTCCTGGTAGCGCTGAAGGTAACCCAAGCAGATTTGGCAGATCACTTACTATGAGTGCATCCGGCTATAGTGCTTATGATGATGGAAACTCTAATCATACATATGGCGGTAATTTAGTTCGTAAAGGAATTGTAGCAGTTGATCCAGGGGTCATTCCCCTTGGAACCAGGTTATTTATACCCGGTTATGGCTACGCAATAGCAGATGATATTGGCGGCGCCATAAGAGGAGATAAGATCGATTTAGCATTTGATAGTCATGGGGAAGCCATGCAGTTTGGTAGACAACGGGTAACAGTATACATCATAGATTAGCAGGCGGTTGCCTGCTCCTTTTTTTTGCGTAAAATTTTTATTATTATATCAGATAGCTTGTATAGAAAGATATATCAAATAGGATACTACCTTTATAAAGAATAGAGAAAATACGGTTTCTCATTGAGGAGTGTAAGATTTGGATATATCAGGGAACTTACTTGCATTATCATTGGCATTTATCTCGGGTATTCTTATGGCAGTACAAGGATCACTCAATACTGGGCTAAGTAAAGTCGTTGGCCTCTTAGAGACAACATTTATTGTACATATTACAGGGACGATCTTGCTACTAATACTACTTTTTGCTTTCCATATGGGAAAAGGCAATTTATCTCTTTTAAGTGAAGCACCTTGGTATGTTTACTTAGGTGGAGTGGTTGGTGTAGGTATTATTTATTTGGTGGCTGCTAGTATACCACAGGTAGGGGTTGCCAATGCTACAACAGCAATTATTATTGGACAGGTATTAACCGCCATTGTCATCGACCATTTTGGCGCATTTGGCTTGACACAAATGGCCTATGGTTGGAATCAAATAGTTGGTCTTATCTTATTGGCCATTGGTGGCAAACTACTATTAAGTTAAATAATACACTACATTTTTAAGAAAGAATGATCTCATTAGCCTCATGTTAGAAGCATAAGGCTTTTCTGTCTGTCAGGGTACTTTCAAATTTCTAATGATACAAAGAGGAATTACAGAAACAATAGTCGAAATATCAGTAGTTATTTTTAAAATGGTAATCGGAGGAATGCTAAGTGAAAGTTTTTGACAATGATAATAGAGAAGGTTTATTGAATCGGCCGGGAAAAAGTTATTCATTAACCTTTGGCGAAGAAAAAACAAGTCATGAAGGGCTTGATGATATCTATCTAGAAATTGAAGAGCGGATATTAGAAGCCATTAAAATAGGCGAGCCTTTTACTTTCGACGGGATAAACGAGCGGGGAAATTTATATTACACGATTGAACGTACTGAAGAAGACTATATTCTAAGCGTCAAGGAAATTACAGAGGAAACAGGAGAGCTAATCAAAAGTACCTTAGAAAGTGTTAAGAAATTAGGCAAAGAGAAAATGGAAGAGATCATGGAAATCATGATTTTAGAAGATATAGACATTGATATTACAAAAACAATGGTTTTACCGTTGGAATCAAGCTATGAAGGCTTAATTGCAACCCTTCAAGAACTTAGAGAAACGGCAAATGAAGATCTTATAGATAATTTAAGACGTCTCCAAGAAATCGTTGAAGAATACGAAGAAGAAGATGAAGACGAGTATGACGACGAATTTTAATAAGGGATGGTAAAACACCCCTTTATTCATAATAGCATTACATAAAATTTATAAATATACTTGCAAAGATTCGATCAATACTCTATAATATAAAGAGTGCTCCACCATCTAAGTCTCAAAAGACATTGGTAGTGGAATAACATAATAAGGGGTTATAGCTCAGTTGGTTAGAGCGCTTCGTTGACATCGAAGAGGTCTGCGGTTCGAGTCCGCCTAACCCCACCAGTAAATTCAAGCCTTCGCAGGTATGCGAGGGCTTTTCTTATGTAAAGTTGTATCTTATGTTGTACCTTATCACATTTTTAAATGGACATTTTTAATGAATGTTTACTGTATGTGGACAGGCTTATGATAAGAAGGCCAAGATTGGGCTAAGGCTGACGTTTTAATTAAGGCAGAGCGCATAAGGAGTATAAATGGCTATCAAGTGGGCATTACTACTAGATATTGAGCATAAGCACGTTGAATTGGGAGGTGTTTATTCTGAAGTGTAAATACTGTCAAGTAAACATGGTTGTTACTGAACAAAAAGTACATGAGTGCTCCAAATGCGGGGCTAAGTACATAGACACATCTAAAAAATAATTGAAAAAGCCCCGTCTTACCTCAATTGGTAGGGCGGGGCTTTTTGCTATTGTATCCAGAATTTACATTATACTTATTGTATTTATATTCAAAGTTGTTCAACATTACTGCTTTCATTAACTTTTTCGTTAGATTCTACATTTTTATTTTCGTTGCTGCTCCTATTTTGATTCATATTATCGCCTCCTGCATGTATTATCTCCAGTTACTTAGTTAGGCGACACTAGTTATCTGATAAGGAACTTGCATTTCTGCTTCGCTTCCCAAATGGCATCACCTGTCTTAACTCCGAGTGCTTTAGCTGGATAGTTTTTTGCAAGTACACTGCCGTGTCGTGCTTTAATATCACCACATGCAACGACTGGTTTGTCTTGGATTTCTGGCCGGTCCATGCATTCTACTTGCGTAGAAATTGTCTAGGTCTCTAGATCTTACTAAGGAACTAGCCCATAAAAATCGCAATGAAAACGAAACCTACATTCAAAATGATAACAACCAAAGATACCTATATTTTATATTCTGAAAGAAGGAGAGGATGAGTATCTTGAATAAAAATTTTATTATTACTTTAAGTTTTGCACCATAGCCACAAATTCTGCTGTTGCCTGATCTAGGTTCTCAGCATTGATAATTGCATCATAGGCAACGTTCTTTGGACTTTCAAATCCATACAAAAGATCATAGTAATCCGTGAGCAAAGTGGTAACTAATTCTTCAATATGGTTATTTGTGAGGCATTCCAGTAAGAATGCCGTTTTTTTCTTACCTAAATTTTTCGAAATAGCCTGAATGCCCTGCTGTATTTTTGCTTTATCAATAGAATCATTGGTACTATACTCGGCAATTAATCGCTGCACCCTTGTTGGAATACTAGCGTGAACAAGTATTTTTTTGCCTGACTGCATACGTTGATATAAAACTTTAGGTATATAGACATTGCCGATTCGATTGCTTTCGCATTCAACAATGAAGTAAGGTTCATTGTTGAATTCTTCTAAAAGATTTAAAATTGCAGTTTCAAACATAGGCATTGGTGTGCTATTGCCGAGGCCAATTTGTCCAAAGACAGAACCGCGGTGATTGGCAAGTTCCTCTAAATTAATTGTTGGGATTCCTTGTGATGACAATTTATTGAGCATTGTTGTTTTTCCAACTCCAGTGGCACCATGCAGTACCAAAACCTGAGGCTTTAGATCAAATGATTCCAAGTGATCCAGAACATAACGGCGATATGATTTATAGCCTCCAGCCAATTGACATACTGAAACATTTAGCATGTCCAAAATGTTGGCAATGGACTTAGAACGCATTCCGCCACGCCAGCAATATATAACAATTTGATGATTTTTTGCATAAGCTGTGATGGTTTTTATTATATCGGGCAATTTAGGTGATACAATTTCTAACCCTAGTTGTTTAGCAGCATCAACACTAACTTGTTTATACAATGTACCAACTGAGGCTCGTTCATCATTAGAGAATATAGGAATATTCAATGCTCCAGGTAAATGCCCTTCCGCAAATTCCTTTGGTGTACGGACATCAATAAACAATCGATTAGGCAATTGTAATGAATCTTGGATAGAAATTACTTTGTACAATTTTTATTCATCCCTTTAACCGCTCTTTTTGTTTCATTTGCTAAAAATACATTCGTTAACATTGATATTATAGCAGAAAAAACATTCACTTCGGTTGGTTTGGGCATTTTTTCCTTAAGGGGTATTGCAAAAATATACAAATTCGCAAAATTAGGGAGGGTTTCGTGTATTTGTGTGGTAAAATTGGAATATAAGTAAACTATAGTTTAATACATAAGGCGAATGGCAGTGAAGATTGTTTACCGTCGCTGTTGATGCGCAAGAATAGGAAAGGACGAGTGAAGTATGCATGAGGAGATTGTTTTTTGTAAAGGCGGAGGTTGCACCGCTAAACTAGGGCCGGGAATGTTGTCTTCCGTTCTTCAGAAGTTGCCTAAGGGTGCAGATCCAAATTTGCTGGTAGGCTTTGATAGTTCTGATGATGCGGCTGTATATCAGTTGACAGATGATGTAGCAGTTGTTCAGACACTGGATTTTTTCCCGCCTATGGTGGACGACCCTTATACTTTTGGACAGATCGCAGCGACTAACGCTCTTTCAGATATATATGCAATGGGAGGACAGGTCAAGACGGCACTTAATATTGTGTGCTTCCCTGAGAAGATGGATCTAAATATTTTGGGAGAAATCATGCGGGGAGGCAATGAAAAAGTACAAGAGGCAGGAGGCATCCTGGTAGGTGGACATTCCATTGCTGATAGTGATGTGAAGTATGGTCTTTCTGTAATGGGTACCATCCATCCAGATAAGATTTACAAGAACAATGCCTGCCAAGAGGGAGATTACCTGCTTTTAACAAAACCTCTGGGCGTAGGTATTGTTTGTACTGCCCAGCGAGTAGGCGAGAGTTCTAAGGAAGCCATGGATCTGGCCATCCGTTCTATGACGACCCTTAATAAATATGCAGCGGAAATTATCGGAAAGTACCGTGTACATGCTTGCACAGATGTGACGGGTTTTAGTTTTCTAGGTCATCTTCAGGAGATGTTAGGAGATGGTTTTGGGGCTGAGATTGATAGCCTGCAAATACCCTATATACCAGAGGCAGTTCATTATGCAAATGAGTTTTTTCTCACCGCAGCTGCACAACGAAATCGCAATCACGTGGGAGATCGAGTAGACTTCAGAAAGGTTCCTTTCGCCATGGAAGAGATCCTTTTTGACCCGCAGACATCAGGTGGGCTTCTAATCAGCTTACCTCTTGAAGATGCAGAACTTGTTTTACATGAAATCAAATCCTTGGGATTGCCTTGTGGGTTGGTTGGAACGGTTACAAAAAAAGATGATAAGAGAATTATTGTAAGATAAGGGAGAATGAAAATGAAGCAAACATTAGATGCTAGAGGAAAAGCTTGTCCAATACCTGTTGTAGAAACTAAGAAAGTATTGGCAACCCTTCATGAGGGGGATACTGTAGAGGTAGCTGTAGATAATTTTATTGCTGTACAGAATTTGAGCAAAATGGCTGCACAGAAACATTTTGAAGTATCTTCAGAAAAAATTGATGAGAATCACTACCTTGTGACTTTAACAGTGACTGGAACTTCTAATAATGAAAAAGTAGAAAAAACTGTTTGTATTCCAGATAGCAGAATGGATAAAACTGTTGTAGTATTTTCTTCAGATAAAATGGGCGAAGGCGATGAAAAATTAGGCCGCACACTCATGAAGGGCTTCATTTATGCTTTGACCGAACAGGATCAGCTGCCTGAAACAATTCTGCTATATAATAATGGAGCAAAGCTATCTGTAGAGGGAGCAGATTCTCTAGTTGATTTGAAACTTTTAGAATCGCAAGGCGTGGAGATTTTAACTTGTGGAACTTGCCTAAATCATTATGGTTTGAGTGAAAAATTAGGGGTAGGCTCCGTCACAAATATGTATGTTATAGTGGAAAAGCAAATGCAGGCTACAAAGATTGTAAAGCCATGAGAAAAAATAATGACACTGTTTAATGAGAGGATCAAATTATGATTTATTTAGATCATGCAGCAACTTCTTTTCATAAGCCGCCAGAAGTAGCCGAAGCTGTTTATCGTGCTTTGCAGGGCACTGGAAACAGTGGGCGTGGAGCACATGGTGCAGCCCTAGATGCCAGTCGTCTGGTATATAAAACCAGAGAAACGATATCACACCTATTTCATGTGGGAGATCCATCACGGGTGGTGTTCACATCAAATGCTACAGAAAGTTTGAATATTGCCATTCAAGGTCTTCTTAAGCCTGGGGACCATTGCATCACCACATCTCTTGAACACAATAGTGTCTTGCGCCCTCTTTATCTTATGGAGAAGCGTGGTGTTAACCTGACAGTGGTCCCTGCAGATAAAAAAGGGTGTATTCCTATAGAAAGCATAGAGGCTGCAGTTCGTGCAGAAACGAAGGCCGTGGTATTAACTCATGCTTCAAACGTGACAGGGAATGTTTTAGATATTGAAAGGGCAGGTAAGGTATGTAAACAACATGGTCTTTTATTGATCTTAGATGCTTCCCAGACGGCCGGTTTACTCCCTATCGACATGGAAAAGGTCGGGATATCAGCACTTTGCTGCTCTGGACATAAAAGTCTTCTTGGGCCACAGGGGATCGGTATGCTTTGTCTAGCTAATGGAGTTCAGCCAGATCCCTTTAAGGTCGGAGGAACAGGAGTGGACAGTTTTTCCCATGTTATGCCCAAGTTTTTGCCTGCAGCACTTGAGGCTGGCACATTGAATACTCATGGTCTAGTTGGCCTTTTGGCAGCTTGCGATTACTTGAATAGGTATGATCAGTTAAGAATTTTTAAGGAAGCAACTGATCTTGCAAATCGGTTTGCAGATGGGGTCAAAGATTTGCCTGGAGTAACTCTATATGGTGATTTTAATGCAGCAGTCAGGACTCCTGTTGTTGCACTTAACCTAAGAGATATTGATTCAGGAGAAATAGCCGATGAACTTTTTGAACGTTTCGGTATTGCAACTCGGGCTGGAGCCCACTGTGCCCCAGGAGTCCACAGGGTCTTTGGAACCGTGGAGCAGGGTATGGTGCGTTTTAGTTTTTCACATTTTAATACTAATAACGAGGTGGACGAGGCTATACGCGCTATGCGGCTACTGGAGGAAGAAAGCTCATGAGACCAAAAGAATTGCAATGTGTAGTAACCTTTAAAACGACCACAGAAGCTATGGCTTTTGAGGAAGCTGCCAAAGAGAAAGGTTTTAGCGGTCGCATAATTCCTTTACCAAGAGCTATTGCAGCTGGATGTGGTCTGGCGTGGAGAGAAGATCCAAAGTGCAGAGATTCACTTGAAAAGCTTCTTAGTGAACATTATCTCGGATATGATAGAATTTATGAGTTAGTTATTTAAGTAGGTTGAAAGTCGCCATAAGGGTGGTAAAAATTACGATAGCTGCTCTAAAAAGAACAGCCATTTTAAAAAGGTTGATTTGGATATATATGAAGTTATCTCCAATTGGCAGTTTGCTCTACAGCAAGGCCAGATCTAAAATAATTTCAATAAATAAGGCATTGTATTTCCTTTCTTATGTGGAGTTACTTTATTATATAAATTATCCTTGAGCCTTTGGGCTCTTTTTCTTTTACTCCACCGAGGGACATTTTTTATCAAAGCAACATATTATGTAATAAAGATAATAAGGAGGGTTGATAAAAAAATGAGTGCTGATTCTGACCGGGATTGCTGTCATCTTCAAAAAAAGTGTTTAAAGTGTTGTCGTAGGTGCCCAAAATGTCATTTCGAATGTGATATAGAATGTCGTGAATGTCCTGTATGCCATCACTGCTTTGATAATTGTTGCGAGTGCTGTAAGTGTGGCTGTAAACATGATCACTGCTGGTAGGTTTATGGGCGTCCTTCGGGGCGCTTCTTCTATACAAAAAAAAACCACGCCAGGCGAAGCGTGGTTGCAAGAAATTGGAAATTGGTGGTTTAATTTAAAAATTAGCAACTAGAGAAAGAGTCTTCACCGCAACAGCAAAATAACAAGATGATGATGATAATTATGATAATACAGCTGGAACCGCCAAATCCATTGCGACCGCCGCTTCCAAAACCGAATCCCATAAGTATTCCTCCTTTTTATCTACTCACTGCATTATATGATAGCTAACTGCAGGAGGTGAATACAATGTAGACAGTGATATTAATTTAATATAATTATTTTAAGCACCATCGGATAACACAGACCGATTAAAAATAACTCAAAAAGAAGATGTCATAAAAACACAGCAAAAAGCGGGCGTTTCATACGCCAGCTATGGAAGTTAGTTGGTTTTGCATGAAACTCGTCATTGCGATTATGCCATACAAAGAGGTCAGAGGAAGGGGGTTGTTGACGGCCCTCAGAACAGTCCATTGACTCATATAACCTTGTTGCTTGCCTTCCTACTGAAGTAGATATATATGCCTATTGTAGTGCTACCCGATAAATGAATTTGGTAATTAGGGATTTTTTAATCGTGTTAAAAGTCTATTAGACTTACTTTGGTTAGTGTCGCCCGATTTCGTGTTCCCGGACTGTTAAGCATATGCCATGCAGTATACTGTTCGGCAAACGGATCGCGAGCGGACATGCCGTCAACTGGAATAATAACATTGTAGCCTCGGAAACTAGCACTAGTGGCTGTATGAAGAACTGCGCCGTTAGCGGCATAGCCAGTAATAATAACAGTTTTAACACCATTCTCTTGTAATATCTTATTTAAGTTGGTCTTGTAAAACTTATCAACGTTTGACCTCACAATAGGATCATCTGGTGTAGGGGCTATTTGCCTTATAATATCCGCGGGGTATCCTGTATGGGTTAGGCTATAGACAACCAGCATGCCTTCCCTGCGGACTATTGTCAATAGATCATTAATCTTAGAGATGGAGGCTAGACAACGGGGATTATTGCATATAGAGGTCTCCATATCCAAAATTAGTAGGGCACTAGTTTTCGGGGTAATCACAACTGGTTTCAGCTCAGGTGGAGGGGGAGTAGGAATGGTTTCCCATTCATCAATGATTGTTTGGTCCTCTACTCCCGCCTGGTTGTCCGATTGAAACCAGTAGTCACTATAATTATGACTATCGTATTCACACCATTCATCACATTTAGGACAATAATATCTCATATTAATCCTCCTAAGACACTCCGATACTTTACTATATATTATGCATCAGAACTGAAAAAGACAGCACCAGTCATGATGCTGCTTCCAAATTGCTATTAGGTAATTTAATGGTAATGAAAAAATAACAGATCATTATTTATGTAAAAGAAATTAGCATCTGTTTCATTGCATGTTCAATGTGCTAAATAAAACGTTACCGCCGACAGAATTTACTTCTTAGTAAATGTAATAATATGGTATAATAAATATACAGGTTGTTGGGGGACGGTTAGCCACACCCTTTTGAAAGGGGGTGGTATGATGACAATATTTGAGGCGATGTATCTTATGATAGCATTTGCAACACTTATTGTTTTAATCATAAAAAAGAAATAACCGCCCCTCTCTAAAGTTCGCGGTTATTTCACATACCCAAGGACTGGGCTAACCGTTTCCGGTTAGGCAACTTGTAGGGGCTGGCGTGTATCGAGCACGTCAGTCCTTTTATTATAGTATACTCATTTGGAAAAAAATATGCAACCAATAGGCAAAAATAATGGGTAGAGAAAATCATTTTTATGGTTCATGTACTTGCAATTATACCCAGAAGTACTATAATTAGTAATAGGTGGAAATTAAAAAAGTCGCCGTGTCCTGAGAGTGGTGGAACACTCCCAGGCACGAGCAGGTGTACTCGGCACCTACACGTAACAGCTAGCTGTCTACGACGACAATTTATTATACCGTGATCTTTCCTTGAAAACAAGGGAAGGTACGTTCGGAATAGTAAATTTGTGGGTCTTAGCAGAGGCTTAGCGTCTGCATGCAATCAAGACGAAGCAAAGCGCATGTGTAGGTTGAATAACCTCGCATGCGCTCTTTTAATTTCCCCTGAAACAAACTGTATGCTGGTTTCTTCTATCCTGATTTTCGGATAGAAGAAACCTCCTACAGGATGAAGATGGGGGGATATAAATTGGTATCAGTACAAGGTAAAAGAATAGGTAAACGTACCGCACCGGTGTGTGGCGGGGACTACTCCTCGCCACCATGGATGGGCGACATCTCCATTTACGAGGGACAAGATTCGGTTTGTGGAAAAATGAGGATACTGTAGATGTATAGAACCTACAGAACAACGAAAGACACAATTATGGGGGCGGAAACAGAGAACACTGATATTTCACTTAAATTGATTACAGATTTAGATGAGAAAGAATATGTGATGGTCAAGAGGCAAAAGGAAGTTGCTATATATAGTCTTTTGCTGGTTGGCAACGTCACTGAAATAGTTCACGGCGTTTCATTCAAAGAGTATAGAGACATTACCTATGCAAGACTAGATAAGGAATTATTAGAGCAAGGAATCAAACCCAAGAAAAGGCTATAATTCCTATCGGAAGTCTTTTCCGCAAAAAAGGCCCAACTAGCTTACTGCTAGTTGGGCCTTAAAATATGGCTCGCAGTGGTTTTTTATTTTACTCCCAATTAAAATTATTTTAATGGTAACACTATTATTAGGAGGCGATATAGCAATGCTTTGGATTTTAGTAGTCGGAATTATATTGGGCGGCTTAGCTGGCATGATTTCACGCAGTGATAGTTTAGGTGGTATATGGGGAGACTTAGGGATGGCAGTTATAGGTTCTTTTATTGGCGGATTTTTATTTAATATTACGGATGTCTTTGTATATGGCACAATAGAATCGATACTTTCAAGTATTATAGGAGCGATTATATTTCTATGGGCCATACGTATGTTTCGTGAATCAGAGCCGCCGGTACATAAGAAAGAATGAAGTTTACATGTAGCCACCTTGCTCTTAATTAGCTATTTGTCGTTTCACAAGTATTTTTGATTTATTCTCTATAGGGTTAAGAAAAGTAAAATAGTAGAAGAAAGCACTTCTGGAATTGTTCCTGAAGTGCTTTCTTCCTGAATGAGCCCTGATTCCTTTGAGGGAATTATGGTTCTAGTAACATATTGGCTAATAGGTTTTGTTTAGAAAACATGTAAAGGTTCTAGAAATTTACATAAAATCATAAATAGTTGAACTGAACTTTTCACTCACCATTTTGATAAAAAGTTGCGCGGCTTTAGAAACGTAGGCATTTTTTTGGACTGCCACACACATTGTCCAGTAAGGTGAATATTTTTCATCGATGTAGTAGTAGTCAGGATGATAGTCACCAGGAAATATCTTTAAATATTGAAGAGGGACGAAGGCTACGCCAATGCCCTCGCAAGCTAGCCGTCTTGCGGTCTCGTAGCTTTTAGTGGTTAATGAAATTGTTGGATTGATATTGGCTTTTTGTAAAATCAAATCAGAAAGCTGCCTGATCTTTTGTTCTTTGTGTAACATGACAAATGGTTCATTGGCAAACAAAGGGAGGTCTATTTTCGGATACTCTAATTCTTTAACATTGACAGCGTGTTGACGCAAAGGGTGATCTTTTTTTGTTGCCAGAAGAAGTGGGTCTTTAGATAGAGGATAAATATTTATATTTTGACTATTAGATTGCTCGCAAATCGGTAAGGTATGCATGATAGCAAAGTCAATCTCTCCCGAGGATAATGCCTTGTCTAATTCTGTAGAATTTCTTTCAACAAGAAATACTTCTATATTGGAACATTGTTGCTTAAATGCAGGCAAAATAACCGGCAATATATGTGTAGCAAGATAAACGGTAATACCGACTGTAATTCTGCCCTTTTTCAAATTATTTATATCGCTGACCTCGATTTCAAAATCACTATAGATCTTCATGATATCAGTAGCAATTTGATAATATCTTTCTCCCGCAAAGGTCAGAAGTAGACCGGTGTTTGTACGCTTAAACAACTTGGTGCCGAGGTTGGTTTCAATCTTTTGGATACAATGGCTGAGAGAAGGCTGGCTCAAAAATAGCTTTTTGGCTGCTTTGGAAATACTTTGTTCGTCTGCAATTGTTTTCACATATAATAATTCACGCTCTGTCATAGTAGCTCATCTACCTCTTCTATTTTATTTAGAGAAATACTTTTATTTTCACAATTTCCAGGACTACAGCTCTCTATTTACCGCTATTGGCAGCTAGCTTGTTAGCAAATCTATCGATATAGAAAAAAACTATATGAGATATAAAATAATAAGTATTTGATTATACCCAGTCCTCATTATATAATTTGAAATATAAAAAAACAAGAATTTTCACAATACATATATTATTGAAGAATTTTGTTCATGGCCATGTTCTCAGGCGTAAGAATGCCATTGACGAATATGATGCAACATTACAAGCTTGCATAAGTTTGTAAAAATTTTTTATTACAACTTGGTATACCGTATACCATTAATAGTGATTGTAAAAGTAATATAAAAAACAATTAATGAAAGAAGGGTGATTTGTATGGTTGAACTATTAAATAAAGGTGTTTATCTTTTGCAGGGACAGGTAATTTTAGAAGATGCTGATACGCTAAGACCACAAGAGGTTAATAATCGCTTGGCTTATGAGGGACTTGAGCTGCTAGCAGAATCCAGTATTAGTCGTGAACAAGCTCGTGCTGGCACAATGGCCCATCAAATTCTTAGCGCTCATAATACGATCGCTGATAAACAGAATTTGAGAATAAAGTTTGATGCCTTGGCCTCCCATGATATTACCTATGTTGGTATTATCCAGACAGCTTCTGCTAGTGGTATGAAGGAGTTTCCAGTGCCCTACGTTTTGACAAATTGTCATAACAGTCTATGTGCTGTTGGTGGAACAATCAATGAAGATGACCATGTTTTTGGTTTATCTGCGGCTCGGAAGTATGGGGGGATTTTTGTTCCCGCACATCAAGCGGTTATTCATCAATACATGAGAGAAATGATGGCCGGCTGCGGTAAAATGATCCTCGGTTCTGATAGTCATACTCGCTATGGTGCATTGGGAACGATGGCAATTGGTGAAGGCGGCGGGGAACTTGCCAAGCAACTGGTAAAACGTACTTATGATATTGCTTATCCTGATGTGGTTGCGGTATATCTTGAAGGTTCTCCAGTGCCAGGTGTCGGACCTCAGGATATTGCCCTTGCTATCATTAAGGCCGTCTTTAAAAACGGCTTTGTTAAAAATAAGGTCATGGAGTTTGTAGGGCCTGGCATTAGCAATCTTACGGTAGATTACCGTAATGGAATTGATGTTATGACTACTGAAACTACTTGTTTAACTTCAATCTGGAGCACAGATGAAAAGGTAAAAGAATATTTTGAGGTTCATGCTCGTCCTGAAGCGTATAGCAAATTAGACCCTAAATCAGTGGCTTACTATGACGGTTTAATAAAAGTAGATCTAGGCCGCATTCAGCCGATGATTGCGCTACCTTTCCATCCTAGCAATGCATGGACTATTGCTGAGTTCAATCAAAATTCACTTGCTATTTTAAAGCAGGTGGAAGAAGAAGGTCGCAAGCTAATTAATAATCCCAACATTAAATTCCAATTAACAGATAAGTTAGTAAACGGTCGATTGAAAGTAGATCAAGCTGTTGTGGCTGGTTGTGCTGGTGGAACTTATGAAAACATTGTGGCTGTAGCCCAAATCCTTGGAGAAAAATCCCTTGGAGATTTCCCTTTAAGTGTTTATCCATCTAGCCAACCAGTGTTTTTGGAGCTCATGAGTAATCGTTCTATTGAAAAGTTAACAATAGCAGGTGCTAGCATCCGATCTGCTTTCTGTGGACCTTGTTTTGGTGCTGGTGATGTTCCGTCTAATAATGCCCTTAGCATTCGTCACACCACGCGTAATTTCATAAATCGTGAAGGCTCTAAACCAGATAATGGTCAGTTGTCTTCTGTAGCATTGATGGATGCTCGTTCCATTGCGGCTACTGCCTTGAATGATGGTATATTAACGGCAGCCACTGATGTTGCAACGTTGCTGTCACCGACACCAGCATATAAATTCAACCAAGAAATATACAAAAACCGAGTATATCAAGGATTTGGTACTCCATGTTCTGAAGAGGATTTAGTGTTTGGACCTGGTATTATTCCATGGCCTAAAATGCGTCCACTGACAGAAAACTTGTTACTTAAAGTAGCTACAGTCATTCATGATCCAGTTACTACGACTGATGAACTCATACCTTCTGGTGAAACTTCATCCTACCGATCTAATCCGATGAGACTTGCTGAGTTTGCCTTGTCTCGTAAAGATCCAGCTTATGTGGGCAGGGCTAAGGCAATTCAGGCAGTTGAGTTACAACGCCAGAAGTTGCTAGCTGCGGGTAAAGTTCTAGAGGGAATGGATGAACTATTCTTTCCTATTTTAGAAAATGGGCATATGACCCCAGAAGAGGTACAAGAGTTAATCAGTAAAACTGGACTAGGAAGTCTTGTCTTTGCAATCAAGCCTGGTGATGGTTCGGCCCGTGAACAGGCTGCTTCCTGTCAAAAGGTTCTGGGTGGAGATGCTAATATTGCAATCGAGTATGCTACAAAAAGATATCGTAGTAATTTGATCAATTGGGGAGTGGTACCTTTCACAATTGATGAAGCTGATAAATTTAAATTCACTGTGGAGGATTTACTATACATTCCCAAGATTCGTCAGGCAATAAAGAATGGTGACGAAAGAGTGAAAGCTTACATTATTAATGTTAGTGGCAAAGTTGCCGTTGAGTTGAAACTTGAAAATCTTTCGAAAGATGATAGAGATATTATTTTGGCTGGATGTTTAATTAATTATTATGCCAAATAAAAGATGATTGGTGGTAGAGGATGGCTAGCCATCCTCAGCCATGTCTTTTAACGGTAAGACTGTTAAATTTTTTTTGAATTTATTGTTTGGAATATTTAGAACAATCGAGTTGCAACTCATTGAGGAGGGAAGCTTGAGAATAACATATTAGGGTGCTTGTAATGAAACATAAAATATTGGAGGTTGAATATGTTAATTATACTGAGTATTATTGTTGTTTTTATTACAGTGTATTGCTTAGTTAAGCAGTATGAGACACGTCTGGTTCTATTCTGCTCAGGTGTTATACTCGCCCTTATGGGTGGTGACGTTATGGGCCCATTTAAAGCTTTTTCCCACGCCATGCTAGAAAGCAAATTATTTGAAGCTATTATATCAGTTATGGGTTTTGCTTTTGTTATGAAATTAACCGAGTGTGATAAACATCTTATTAATTTATTGATTAAGCCTTTAAAAAAAGCTGGACCACTATTGATTCCAGCAACTACGTTAGTGACCCTATTTATTAATACGTCAATTACGAGTTCTGCAGGTTGTTCAGCCGCTGTGGGCGGAATATTGATTCCTCTATTGTTGGCTGCAGGCATTCATCCAGCCATTGCTGCCGCGTCTATATATGCGGGAACATATGGGGCCATATTTAACCCAGGTTATGCACAGGTCGCGATTATTGTTGATGTGGCAAAATCTACGCCAGTAGCTGTTGTCGCCAACCATTTTCCAGCACTACTTACTGCTGGAGTGATTGGTGCTTTTAGTTTGCTTGTAGTCGCCTACCTACGAAAAGAGAATAAAGGTTACGAACTGCCTGTAGAAAAAATGGTAGAAGATACGACAGGCACTTTTAAAGTTAGTCTAGTGCGCGCTTTTATTCCCCTTCTTCCTATCCTCCTGCTAGTGTTGGGAAGCATGAATGTGATTCCAGCTTTGAAGCAATTGCAAATTTCTCACGCTATGATTATAGGTGTATTTTGCGCTTTCATTGTGACAAGGGTCAGCCCTCAGAAAATTTCTAAAGAATTTTGGAAAGGTGTAGGGGATTCTTTTGGCCATGTATTTGGGATCATTATTTGTGCCTTGGTTTTCGTGGGGGGCTTGAGCTCAGTTGGTCTGATTCAGGCGTTAATTAGTCTCATGATTTCTAATCCTTCTATTGCTAAAATAAGCTCAGCAGTCGGTCCATTTCTATTAGGAGTCATGAGTGGTTCTGGTGATGCGGCAGCAGTTGCATTTAATAAGGCGGTCACTCCTGAGGCTGTTAAGTTTGGTTTAACGTCTATGGACATGGGAAGTATGGCTGCAATTGGTGGTGCCCTTGGACGAACCATGTCACCAGTTGCTGGTGGCTTGATTATTTGTGCAACCTTGGCTGGTGTTTCACCTATGGAAGTTGCTAAACGCAATGCTCCTGGTATGATCCTAGCTTGTATCGCTACCCTAATCTTGTTGTTATACCGGTAGAGATAGGCAACATACGTTATGAGATGAAAATGAAAAGAACAATTAAGCAAAAAATAAACCACGCTTTGGTGAAGCGTGGCTGGCAAGAAGTCGGAGTTTAGCGAATGTTAAATTAACAACAAGAGGATGAGTCCTCATCAAAATAGAATAATAATAAGAGGATAATAACCCAGCCGAAACTACCGAAAAATCTATTGCGGGGGAAACAACCAAAGCTCATATGTATGCCTCCTTTATAATTACTAATACAATGTATGATAGTTAAATGCAGGAGGCGAGTAATTAGTCGATGATAATCAATTAATATAGTTATTTAAGTAGCCACCGGTTGAAACATAGACCGGTGGCTGTTGCTATTTAAATAAGAGAGATGATTATACAATAAAGAGCTACTGACATATAGCCAATAGCCCACATCACTTTCATTAACCTAGCGGATACCTAAAAAAATGATTTCTTATTAACCAGTGGATAATATCATTAGTATGTGGCGTAGTTATGGTAAAAACCGACTTCTACATTGTCTAGGCTGGCGAGGGCTTCATCGGTTAGGACAGCAGTTGAGAAATACAGGGTAAGTAGATAGGAGGTAAGGGCCTTGTTGTCAATTCCCATCGTACGCAACGACAGACTCGGCAGTATTTCATCAGGGATTCCTAATTGGTGCAGTCCGACGACCCCTTGTTCTTGCTCGCCCAGGCGCATTAAAAGTATGCTGGTTGTTCCTACATAGCACCCGCTTTTTGCTTTGCCATTTACCATTAGCTTATTGCAGGGCACGATAGGTACACCACGCCAAGTCATGAAAGGAGAACCATGGAGCGTTACGGTAGCAGGCGGGACGCCACGTTTCGTACATTCACGCCCGAAGGCAGCAATGGCTTTTGGATGAGCTAGAAACAGGGCGGGCTTTTTCCAAACTCTTGAGAGCAATTCATCCATATCATCAGGAGTAGGAGGACCATAGCGGGGCTGTAGGCGCATAGATGGTGCTACCGAATGAAGCAGACCGAAGTCTTTATTATTGATAAGTTCCCATTCTTGTTGCTCTTTCATGGCTTCCACGGTCAGCCGTACTTGCTCTTTTAACTGATCAATGGGATCGTTGTAAAGATCGGTAACACGGGTATGTATTTTTAAAACTGTTTGTATGATGCTAAGGGGATATTCTCTGGGTTCTTCGATATAATCGACGAAGGTTTCTGGTAGTATACATTCACCTTTGTGCCCAGCCTGGATACTAATCTTGTGTTCGCCATGTTCGTTGACTTTGGAGTTCCATTCAGCTTTAAGCTGTGCATTATCTTCCAGTCGTTTGCTAAGTTCTGGTTTTTGACGAACAAGGGCTTCGAATTCGGCTTGTTCCAGTGTCAGAACAGAACAGTTGGATAAGGCTGTGATGGTTGCGGTACAGGGCTTGGTATCCAACAAAGCAAATTCACCAAAGAAATCGCCAGTAGATAAGATGGCTAGCTGTAACTTTTGTCCACGGTCTCCTACTGTAGTTGCTTCGACAGTTCCATTGGCAATAATAAAGAGTTTAGTACTTGCTGTCCCTTCATGAATGATTTCTTGATGCCGCTCATATTGTTCTAGAATAAATTTATTTGCCAGTTGGTCCATTTCCTCATTTGAAATGTTAGAAAGTAAGGGTATTTTTCGCAGCTGATCAGCTGCTACACTGAATTGATCAGTATTTTTCGTAACATGAACTTTGCCTTCTTCTTTAAACAAAACTTTTATTCGATTGGCTCGGTAGGTTCCGGAATTAACTTGAACCCAAGGCAGGAATTGAAGAATCCATCGTGGGGTAATTTCCTCCATCATAGGAAGTGATTTCGTAGTGGTAGCCAAATTTCTGGCCACTTGGGTACTTAGGCTTTCCTGATAATTCATTAAATCGCTACTCATTTATTTAGCCTCCTTACTATTCTATTGAATGGATTTTCGGATGGCCCAAACCAATTTTTCGATTTCCGCAAACGTATTATAAAAGGCGATTGAGGGTCTTATTGTGCTTTCTAAACCAAAGCTACGCAGCGAGGGCTGGGCGCAGTGATGTCCAACACGTAACGCGATACCTTGGTTGTCTAGAAATTCGGCGATTTTTTCGGAGGGAAAACCTGGCACGACAAAAGACAAGATACCGGCTTTATGGTCTGATGTGCCTACGAGGCGTAGTTTAGGGATGTTGCCTAAGGCTTCTGTGGCATAGGACAATAGATTTTTTTCATACCTTTCGATTTTACTAAATCCCAGATTGGTGAGGTAGTCTATAGCAGCCCCTAAACCGACTGCTCCTGAGATATGACCGGTTCCCGCTTCAAATTTGTTAGGGAGGGAGTTGAACGTGGTATTCTCAAAGGTAACGTCTTTAATCATATTGCCACCGCCTTGCCAAGGTGGCATTTCTTCCAGTAGGTCTTTTTTTCCATATAACACACCAATTCCTGTCGGACCGAACAGTTTATGTCCGGAAAAGGCATAGAAATCAACCCCCAAATCCTGAACATTAGTTTGGAAATGGGGCAGACCTTGCGCTCCATCGACCAGTACTGGGATGTTGTGGTCATGGGCCATATCAATGATGGTTTTGATGGGTATGACTGTTCCTAGGGAGTTGGAAACGTGGGGGATGGCAATCAAACGAGTTTTAGGACTGAGCAGTTTTTCATATTCCTCTATAATAAGTTCGGCGTGTTCATTTACGGGAATTACCCGTAATATGGCGTCTTTTTCCTCGCACAATAATTGCCAAGGCACAATGTTGGCATGATGGTCCAATATACTGACGATAATTTCATCACCCGGACCAACGATCCTTCGTCCGTAACTTTGGGCTACGAGATTGATGGCTTCCGTAGCACCGCGCACGAATACAATTTCATCTGGGGAACTCGCGCCGATCAGATTCATAACTTTTTTTCGAGCCCCTTCATAAGCGTCAGTAGCTCGTTTGGCTAGTGCATGGGCGCCGCGATGTACATTTGAGTTATCTTGGGAGTAAAACTGAGCAACAGCGGTTATAACGCTTTGCGGTTTTTGGGTTGTGGCAGCATTGTCCAACCAAATTAGCGGTCGACCGTTTACTTGTTGGTGAAGTGCCGGAAAATCTCTGCGGATAGCCTCAACGTCTATTTCCTGACTAGTAAGTGTCGATGGGGCCGAACTTGGGGTCAAAAAATAGTAACTTCCAGTTTCATCAAAACTTGCTTGTGAATCGGGTAAGGAGGATGATGCCAATGAATTGCGGATTTCTGTTAGAAAGTTCGGCTGTGTTAATTGGTGGGAATTGATGCACTGCGTGGGAAAAGCAGTTTGCATACAGCTTTGCTTGGCTAGTTGGTCAATCGGGCTCCAGTTCCAGTGATTTTTCGCTGATACTAGGCCATCCTCTTTCGTCATAAATACCCCCCCTCTGTTGACTGAATGCTGGTATTTGTAGTGTGCTGCAAATGAAGCAAATAAGTATCTGCATAAATAATATTCGGGCGATTGTAGTATAGAACCAAATTGTGCAAACAAATGAGAAGATGTGGCAATTTTGTACAAATTGTCGCATCTTCTCATTTGTTTTATTGTTGAGATTGTAAAACTAAATCTTCTTAAAGGGCTTGCCTATTGGAATGGAAAAGTTGGTGTTTTGGAAGATTATAAACCAAAAGGCCAGGCATAAGCCTGGCTAGTAATAGAGATGAAAACGTTTTAAATAGGGTAGCCCTAATTTACCTATAGAAACATCTACTATACATAATATGATCAATGGTAAGTAAAGGTGATTGGGTGGTTAAAAGGCCCTCTAAAAAGAGAGCTAAGACCAGAAGGGGAGTATTGAGAAGTAGTATCTGGGGTGGCAGAGATAAAAGTCCAAAAAACCACCTGTAATTGCATATATTTTTAAAATTAGAGGATAATATTGTCTTTTATTGAATAAGATGGAAGTATATTTTGAATTTTCGGAAAAATACGAAGGGGGGGTGGTTGTGATAGAAACTACCACTAAAATATTTAGTAAGGATGGAACTGCAGCAATTGTTATATCCGATGATAGATTTCTTTTCTTAAATTTAAAAACAAAACAAGGTAAAACAATTGGTACAACAAGAAAGGAGGCAATGGAACAATTACGGAATATGGGTAAAATTGACGATTTCCCCAATATATGAGGCTAAGCATCCTTCGAGGGTGCTTTTCTTATGAAAAAGAGATAAACCACGCTTTGGCGAAGCGTGGTTGGCAAGAGGTTGGGGATTTAGTGGATTAGTTTATAAAACTTAACAACTAGAGGAAGAGTCATCGCAGCCGCAGAATAATAACAAGAGGATAATTATAATAATAATACAACTGGAACCACCGAAACCATTACGACCGCCTCCGAAACCACCGAAGCCCATAAGTATTCCCCCCTTTTATTTATAACACATTGTATGTTAGTAAAATGCAGGAGGTGAGTACTTTTAATATTTAGTTAATAAAAAGGTTCTTAAAAACAGAAAAAAGCTAGTTGAAGCGCTTTAATCAACTGAGCTATAACCAAATATAAAATAGGCCAGAGACATTTACTTGTCTTTGGCCTTATTTTATGACTACTTGTTCAGATTGATAACTTTGCTATTTTTAAAGCGCTTTCCATGCTTTTAGTCGATGCGATAAAACCTGCTTTGTGGCAAAATATGGCATCATCTATTTTAACTATGGAATTTATTTCTTCACTTGATTTGCCTTTAATAGATTCTAATAGATCTTTTCTTGCTTCGAAAGTATCAACAGTTTTCTTTACAGTCTGAATCTTATAATCGGTATTATTATCATCTGGAGAAATAACGAACAATACCTCATTATTTATATCTATTTTAAGTAATTGTTGGAGCCAGGGGCATCCGTTTTCTAAGACCATTATTTCCTTAATCGTTCTATTTTGAAAGGCCTCATTTACTATGGTCCTTGCTTTTATAACAGAAACTTGTTTACTTATTATTCTTTTTAAAACCTCAGTAGCATAGTGAACAGCTTCTTCAAATGCCTCATCTTTGGAATCATTTGAATCCCACGTAGGATTAAAACTTTGGATAATATCACTTATTGAAGTTACTTTAATTTCTGATTTTATATCTATGCCATTATCTGTAGCGTCAATTCCCTGGACTAAAGTTTTATCAACATAATCAAAAATTGAACTTATATCATTTTCTTCTAATTGAGAATTAAACTTTTGTATTACTCTTGAACCAAATTCTCTCCAGATTAGGCCACAAGAGGCATACGGAATATTATTTTCTCTTATTTCTTTATTTATTTGGTGATGGTCGAATTCTCCCAAGGATATATCATAAACCAGATCTATTTCTTTTAGTATGTTTTCGTCTCTTGTTCTTGTTACCTTTATATCCCCTAGCAGTAACCGAAGTATAGCGGTAGCCATAACATCGTCTGCATGGAATTTTCCGCTGTGTGTTCCTAAAGTTTTAATATTCTTTTCATTAATCATCATTTACCCTTTCCTATTCGAACTATTTATTATCATTCATATTTATATTATAAATATAGTATAGCATTGTTTAGGAAAATCTTATTCAATAACATGAATTTAAGTAAGTTTTCTAATAGTGATTTGACATAGTTTTTAGACGTTGTGAGCCTTGTAGTGTTTTTATTTTGAATATTTATAATTCCCATAATAGTGTTTTTTGACGAAATAAACTTTTAAATTTACAGTTATTGTAAAATGGTGTATATTAATGATAGACTAGTAGTTAATGGAAGGGAATGATTATAATGGCAAATACATATTATCATAATGGATATTGTGAACCAACAGATAAAGAAAGTAATACCTTGGTTAGTGATATAGTTATAATTGGTGGTTATGTTTTATCCATGATAGCTTTCACAGCTATAATATGGTATGGAGCTTCTATAGGAATTTATGTAGATCCTACGTCTATTTCCTAGTAATTGAGGGTTTGAAAGAACTAACTTTAGGAGAGATAATTATGACAAGGTTAAAGAAAATAGGTGCGTTTATCGTAAGGCAATTTGCAAGGCGGGGCGAATTTATACAAAAAACATGGTTTTATGAATAGCGAATCCATTGATATATGTCAGAAGTTTTGAAACCATATATAAGAAACGCACTCCTACGACAGGATATTTTTTGTGCAATTAATCCCGTCTTACTTTGGTAAGATGGTGTTTTTTATTTAAATGGAAAGTGAGAAAATAAAGCGGACATTGTATCGTAATGATTTTAGCAAATATGCAATAGAATGCAATGGCATCCGCCTAACTTATTATATATAAATATGCACACTACACGGCCTAGTAAGCCCTGTAGTATTTTTTTTATTCTTTAACCATATATTGATGTTCGTATTATTTAATGGGTAACTTCTTTTTTCGTATCGAAAAATAGCAAGAATAAGATGCAATGCGGGCATAGAATAAAGTACCCTCATAATAAGATGTATTGTATGAAACAGGGTTTAAATATCTATATGAGGGGGGAGTTGAATGGGGTATATATGGGCTATTATTATAGTTTATATGTTATCGATGGTTGGCATTGGGATTTATGCTGGGCGTAAACAGGTTAAGGGAGCAGAAGATTACTTATTAGCTGGACGGCGTCTCGGTCCGATTATGTTTGCAGGAACACTAGCAGCAACTGAAATTGGCGGAGGTAGCACCATTGGTGTTGCTGCGAAGGCTTATGGGAATTGGGGGTTATCTGCAGGGTGGTATGTTATAACAGCAGGTATTAGCATCCTGCTTGTATCTTTTATTGCACCTTATCTTCGAAGGGCTATGGCTACTACAGTATCTGAAATTATAGGTCGTCGCTTTGGTAAAAATGCTTATTTAATTTCTAGCATTCTCTCTGTTGTCTCTTTGGTGACATTGGGTGGTGTACAAATTACGGCGACTGCCACGATATTAAGTGTATTATTAGTCACGGACTTAAATTTAGCTATTTTAGTTTCAGGAGCAATTGTAACTTTTTATACGATGGTAGGTGGAATGTGGTCTGTCACTTTAACTGATTTTGTTCAATTTTTCTTTATTATGTTTGGTTTTGCATTTGCAATTCCCTTTGCTCTTGATAGTGTAGGAGGGTGGTCTTATGTTGTTGCGAATTTACCACCAGAACAGCTTAGTTTTACAAAAGTAGGTTGGCAAACGATCGTTGGTTTGACTGTAATGTACTATATGACTTTTTCTACAGGACAAGAAGCGGTACAACGCTATTTTTCCGCAAAGGATGAGAAGACAGCGGTAGTTGGTTCAGTAATGTGTGGTTTTTTAATGGTATTATATTCGTTTGTTCCAGCGATTTTAGGACTTATTGCATTGGTAACATTTCCGAATATTAATGCGAATAATGCGTTAGCAACAGTAGCTGTAGAGTTGACACCACCTTGGGTTGCTGGTATTGTATTGGCCGCAGTAATGTCGGCAACCTTGTCTTCGGCTTCGGGAGATTTTCTTGGCGCAGCAACAGTATTTACAAAAGATATTTGGCAACAGTACTTTAATTCAAAACTAAGTGACAAAGAAATTATGAAAATTACGAGATTAACAGTATTAATATCAGGAATTATTGGAATTGGCTTATCTCTTATGTCTCAGACAATTATTCCAATGCTGGTGTTTGCTTTTACGATGCGTTCAGCAGGGCCATTTGCTGCCTTTATTCTAGGGCTTATTTGGGAAAGAGCCACAAAGAATGCTGGACTTGCTTCTATAATAGTTGGTAGTGTTGTTGGTGCATACTGGCAATATCTTAAGGAACCATATGGCATTATGGCGATTATAGCAGGTTCTCTAGCTGGCTCAGTAGCTTTTGCAGTAACTACCTGGATTGAGCAGAATATGGGACGGCCTCCTGCTCCTCCGGCTATTTCTGAGGACATTAAAAGAAAGTATACGAAAGAAAATAAAATTTGGGATTAAATCAGAAAAAACCAGCAAGCAAATTTGAATTTACTTGCTGATTTCGAAATAGAATTTATTGATTTACGGGTCTGCTTGATTTTATTACAACGGATAAAGCCATTGAAGCTACTTTTTTAGAATCACTCGATGATGCTCCAAAATTTTTGGCTATGCTTCTAATTTCATTTTTAAACTTTTCCTCATCAAAATCAATAATCATAATGTCACCCCCTTTCGAGGTGAAATTTGGATCAGTATAATTGAGCAGTGCTCTTTATTTAAGATATGCGTATTTAACATAAGAGGTGAACTGAATGATTTGTGCTAGATGAGGCAAGTCATCGACGTTAATAATGCGCAGTGAATTGATCACACCAAAGACATAACTAGGAAGACTAATGCCGGCATCACGAATAAGACTAAGAAACAAGAGTCTGCCTTATCTAAAAAGGCATGAAAAAAGGCTCTCTAGAAGAGAGCTGAGAGAAGAATGGGAGAGATGTGTCAACGACGTGAGTATGCGTCAACATAATTATCCCCGATAAATAAGAGTTGTATACATAAAGGAGGAAGGAGGATAAAAAATATTAGAAAGTGATTTGCTGCAGCAGATCACTGTTTCATAATAAACTAGAAAATAGTTAAAATAGAAACTCAAAGGTGGACATAATCTGATCAAAGCTTTTCTGATCTTCATCTAGTTGGCTGAGGTTACCGTCACCCTCTACCCTAACAATAACCCCTTTTTTGTAGAAAAGGTAGCTAACTTTATATACCGATTTATTATTATCAACAGTTATAAAGCGTATGGCTTTGCGGTTGTCAACCATTATGATGTGCTTAGCTTCTAACTTACCTGCGTTTTCAATAAGAAAGTTTGCAAATCTGTCTATCTCTTCCTCACTAGGTTCTATTTCAGTATATCCAAGAGAAATATAAACTTTAATCGTGGAACTACTGGGTGAAGTTGCCCCAAATAAAGTTCCATGAAAGTTGCTGATTTGCCAGTCGTTGGGCAATGTGATGCGAAATGTATTGTGGAATCGATCCTCATACACACTTCCCTCGGACGCAAAGGTGCAATTTGTCATAAATACAATAAACAATATAACAAATAATAATATACGTTTCAAATGAAGCCCCCCTATTTCGGCACGTTGCAGAAAGATTTTATTAAAGTAAATACGTTCCCCTTTCGCTAAGGGATTTTCCACATTCCACCAATATATCGGTAAATGTTTGCTATTTCTTAAGTTTGAGTGACCTTGATAATGAAGGCGGGCGTATAACAATGACCTAAATGGAACAATAGAAGCAATTAGTAACTTTTAATTTAATTCTAGGTAATGATGCATATTAAATGATAGAAACCGCTTACAAATGTAGGCGGTTTTTATTGTTACAATTTGTATTAATTTGAACAAAGGAAATAATTACATTTTATCCAATATATGTAAAATATAAAAAGGATGAAATGGATGTGGATGAATGACTTCTCCAGTAACTCGAATAACGCCTATTTATAAAACTGAATTGAGAAAGCAACCCTATCAAAATATATATTTACCAAATAGGAAACCGAAGGAAATTTCTAAAGAAGTATTAAATAAAGAAATATGTAAGGAATTAGGTTCTAAAATTTCAGTGAGAATTTAAGGTTTTAGCGTCCTATAGGACGCTTTTTTTATGCAAAAAACAAACCACGCTTTGGTAAAGCGTGGTTGCAAGAGGTTGGGGATTTAGTGATTAATCTAGAACAATTAGCAACTAGAGAAAGAGTCTTCACCGCCACAACATAAGAATAAGAGGATAATAATAATAATAATAATACAGCCGGAACCGCCAAAGCCGTTGCGACCGCCTCCAAAGCCTAAACCCATAAGTATTCCTCCTTTATCTTTACTCATATATTGTATGTAGTTAAATGCAGAAGGTGAATACAATGTACCTTAATAATTAATTTAATATAGTTTTAAGTAAGCCATTGGATGAAAGAATTAACAGTGGCTATTTCTAGTTAAAATTCCATGAAAAATAGAATTTGGTGAGGTAGTTTAGTTCACTAACATGTGAAACTGGTATAATAGAAATAGTAGAAGTAGACACTAAAAAAGGCTGCCTCTCGTAGATAAATAAAGTAGATAACGAAAAGTCGTAGAATCGTTATGATTTTAGCTAAGATATACAAAGAAAAAAGGCGAAGGAGATACGACGATGGAGAGAAAAACAATATCAGATACTGGATGGAACTTAGATAGCAGTTATGCCTGTTTGCCGGATATGTTTTTTACTAGATTAGCCCCAACCGCTGTACGTTCACCGCAATTGGTTATTTTCAATTATCCGTTAGCTGCGTCACTAGGGTTGAATACCGAGGCGCTGCAAAGTGAAGATGGCATAGCGGTATTTGCTGGTAACCAGATTCCAGAAGGTGCTTCGCCTCTGGCTCAAGCTTATGCAGGTCATCAATTCGGAAATTTTGCTTTGTTAGGGGATGGGCGGGCTCTGCTGCTTGGCGAGCAGATTAATCCTCAAGGTCAGCGGGTTGATATTCAGCTCAAGGGCTCAGGAAGAACGCCATATTCCCGCCGAGGCGACGGTCGAGCGGCACTTGGTCCAATGCTGCGTGAATACATCATCAGCGAAGCAATGCATGGTCTTGGTATTCCTACTACCCGCAGCCTAGCGGTGGTGACAACAGGTGAGACTTTAATCCGCGAAACCTATCAGCCAGGTGCAATTCTAACCCGTGTGGCTGCTAGTCATCTGCGCGTTGGCACCTTTCAGTATGCTTCAAACTGGGGCACTATTGAGGAGCTCCGGATCCTAGCTGATTATACATTACAACGACATTTTTCAAACGTTGACATTGCTCCGAACCGCTATTTGTCTTTGCTTCAAGAAGTGATCAAGCGGCAGGCCGTATTGATTGCCAAATGGCAACTGGTTGGCTTTATTCACGGGGTGATGAATACGGACAACATGACCCTTAGTGGCGAAACTATAGATTATGGTCCTTGTGCCTTCATGGATATCTATGAACCAGCAACGGTATTCAGTTCTATTGATATACAAGGTCGCTATGCTTATGGCAATCAGCCGCATATTGCTGCATGGAATCTCGCGCGATTTGCTGAAACCTTATTGCCATTGTTGCATGACAATCAGGAGCAGGCTGTCAAGTTAGCCCAGGATGCAATTTCAGATTTTACTGAGTTGTATCAATCTAATTGGCTTGCGGGAATGAGAGCCAAACTGGGAATATTTAATGAAGAAGAACAGGATAAAAATCTTATTGAAGACCTTCTCGGTATGATGAAGAAGTATGGTGCGGACTATACCAATACCTTCCGCGCATTAACTTTTGATACGCGGCCTGATATGGAACTGTTTGGCACCACAGAGTTTGCTCAATGGCATGAGTTATGGCAGGCGAGGCTAGGCAGACAGCAGGAAGTAGAATCCTCCTCGCATCAGTTGATGCAAAACAGCAATCCAGCAATAATCCCTCGCAATCACCGAGTAGAAGCCGCGCTAGAAGCCGCGGTGCAAGGAGACTACAGTGTAATGGAGCGGCTTCTTGATGTTCTGGCAAGCCCTTACGCATATTCCCCCGAACAGGCTGAGTACTCTACACTGCCAGCGCTATCAACCCATCCTTACCGAACTTTTTGCGGTACCTGACGCAGAAGTAAAGGGAAGATGGTAGAGAGAGAGTACCATGGCGGAATTCAAAAAAAGCCACTACTGGTCATTACGACTGGTAGTGGCCCTTTTACGTTTTAAAAGCGGCACTGCTTTTAAAACGTCCCTGGAGGCCGCTATAAAACATATTATAGTAGTTACCGTTTTTTACTTTAGGTATTTGGGTGATTGGGCTGATCTATACTAGCAATATAGGCAGCATTTTTTATATCCTGTTGTTTGTCTTTGGTTGATCG